>JAZUDB010000183.1:0-2650 GCA_045639385.1 Anaerovoracaceae bacterium
TATCATACTTTTCTTCTGCCAGAAGACGTTCAATTACCGCCGTGGAACAGGGTCCGCAGCAGGAATGCAGCAGCAGTTTGCGCTTGTTTTCCATTTTCAGTCCTCCTCCGGGTCGAATTTTTCAAAAATCGGAATACTTCCCGCCGCTTCCGCCGCCAGCAGATCCGCCTTGCTGCGGATGGTCCAGCTTACCTCCTGCTTGCCCCGCTGCAGACTGCGCTTCAGCGCCCTGCAGCTGCGGTCATCGTACTTATAGGCAATAAAGTCCGGCTTTGAAAGAAAGTTCAGCAGCATGCGGGACAATACGAATTTCATAAATCCGTTTACCGCAACTTCCGGGCACTTGTAAAAATTCTGTGACAGCTGTCCGCGCACCACTTCCGGATGATTCTTTGCGAACCAGGCCACGGCACGGGGGTCAAAGGATTCCACGCACCAGGGCGCCGGATAATTCTTCAGACGTTCCCAGGCAGCCATTCCCAACTCGGCATGATTTCCTCCGGCGGTTTTCAGTTCCACAATCAGCGGAATCTGCAGTTTCAGTACGTCTTCAAACAGCGGGATATGCTCTTCGCTTTGTCCTAAGGTGTACTTCTCTAAATCCTTCCGCGTAAGGTCTTCGATATTTACATCGTCACCGGTCATGCGCTGCAGGCAGGAATCGTGAATCACTGCCAGATTTCCGTCCTTCATCAGATGGATGTCCAGTTCCGAACCCCAGCCCCGTTCCTTTGTCCGCTGAAAAGCAGGCAGAGAATTCTCCGGAATCTGCTGATTATCGTAAAAACCTCTGTGGGTATATCTGTATTTTTTCAGTTCTTTCAGTTCGTTTTTCATTCTTCGTCTTTGATATCCAGAAAGCCGGAAAAACCGGTCATATCCAGAATTTCATAAATGGTTTTGTTACCGCCGGAAATACGCATACCTTTCCGGTCATTCATCCGTTTTCTTGCGGCAATCAGTACCCGCAGACCGTAGGACGTAATATATTCCAGCTGGGAAAAATCCAATTCCAATTCCTGCGCATCCCCGATCAGCTCGTCGATATGGTCATAAACTTCCGGTGCACTGACGGAATCCAGTCTTCCTTCAAAGACCAGCGTAAGCTTTTCTCCGTCCAGCACCTTTCCCAGAGAAAGCTGCTTCGGACTGCCGATGACCCCGAAGTGCTCCAGGGCACTGCGGATCCCGTCGTGATCCACATCACGGGTGACGTAGTCCGCACAGGCTTTGACTTTTTCGCCGGCATTTCCCATGGCCACGCCGATTCCGGCAAATTTCAGCATGGGGATATCGTTTTCACCGTCCCCGAAGGCCATGATTTCAGAGCGGCGCAAACCTGCAAGATCGATGAACCGCTGGATCCCAACATCTTTTCCGCTGCCTTTTGCCACGATGTCTATTCCAGTTTCGTTCCAGCTGGTAATATCGCATTCATCCAGAAAAGCCTTCAGCAGTTCCTTCTTTTCTTCCGGAATATAACTGCAGATCTGGTATATCGGTTCACCGTTATACGGACCGACCTCCGGAATGCGTCCCATGGTAGCATTCTGCGTATCCACCACCGTCTGATTGACAAAATTCAATACCCTTCCGCTCTTTCCGATGAGCAGCAGCGGTATCTTTTCCGATTCAAACATGGAAACCAGCACTTCCGTCTCAGATTCCGGAATGGGTGTGCCCGCAAACATGCGAAAATCTTTGTCATAACAAAGCTGGCCGTTCAGGGTCAGATATCCGTCATACGAAATATCTCCCAATGGCAGGGTTTTCATCTCATCCAGAAAGCGCCCGGTGCAGATGACGATTTTAATCCCCTTTTCCTGCAGTTCCAGCAGGCTCTGCCGGGTGCTTTCCGGCATTCCGCCGGATTGATGGGAAAGCAGCGTTCCGTCAATATCAAAAAAACATGCCTTAATCATAGTGTTTTGTTATTTCTTTCCGGGAATAGCGAACTCGCAGGGAACTTTGGTCTGGCACAAGCCGCAGCCGTAGCGGGGCGCCAGGATTTCTCCGGATTTTCCCACGTTAATCATACACTTCATGTGATCTTTTCCCGTTTCCGGATCAATGGCAGCTACCGGGCAGCGCTTTACGCAGGCGCCGCAGTGAATGCAGTAATCATAGATACCGGTATAAGGACGTACATCCGTCTCCAACGGCAGATCAATCAGAATGCTGCCGAATCTTCCCGCCATGCCCTTTGCGGTAATCAGTCCCTTGGAAAGTCCGAAAGTGCCCAGACCGCAGACGTAAGCCGCATGACGTTCAGACCAGGTGCTGCCGAAGGATTCCGGCGTAATTTCCGCATAGCCTTCGATGCCTTTGCCGGCCGTCATCTTTCGAAACCGTCCGTCGGAAGACGGTACGCAGCAGGATACTCCGTTCTGCGCAAACCAGTCAGCCAGCCCTTCCATAAAGGCGTTGATATAATTCTGTCCGTCCACCCGGGCATAGGCCCATTGCAGGGAGCCCACCTGTCCGTCCTTTCGGTTGCTGACCCTCACTTCTTCCGAAGCCGGGAAAAACAGAGAAATCACCGTCCGACTGCCGGGAAGCCATTCTTCCGGTCCCATAAACCAGGGACCGATGATTCCGGGCTTTTTATATTCCGCAAAAAGCGGGTCCTCCGCAGAACCGAAACCTACAA
>JAZUDB010000184.1:0-2542 GCA_045639385.1 Anaerovoracaceae bacterium
ACGATGACACCGGGCAGGGTCCGCAGGCATTTCGGGTGCTTTTTCATGGAAAATTTCCAGAAATCCGCAGTGGAATCGCCCTCGTAAATGGTGCCGTCAAAATCGTAAACGTTCATAAAACTCCTCTGTCAGGGATCGCGCAGGCTTTCTGCAGCCTCGCGCAAAACTCCTCTGCTAAAGCTCTGCGGTCTTGCGCGAAACGCCTCTGCTAAAGCTCTGCGGTCTGGCCGTAGCCCTGCACCAGCAGCAGCTTAGCCTTTTCTTCTTCCGTCAGCAGAGCGATAAAATCTTCTGCGGATGCCAGTACCGGCAGTCCCTTTTCGCCGTCCTTGTAGTGCATGGGCACGATCTTTTTCGGTGCCAGCGTATGCACGATTTCCGCCGCCTTAGCCGCGTCAATGGTAAAGAAACCGCCGATGGGAATCAGAATGCAGTCCAGATTCTGCAGCGCTGCGGTCATCTCGGGTGTTAAATCGTGACCCAGGTCGCCGAAGTGCGCCACTTTCTTTCCTTCCGCTTCCAGCACCGCAATCTTGTTGGTGCCACGCAGGCTGCCGCCTTTGTCATCGTGGAAGCAGTCGATGGTCTGCACGCGGAACGGAGAGGTTTTGCCCTCGGTCAGCTGTACGCCTTCCCGGTAGTTATGGTCGCCGTGCTCGTGGGAGCAGAGCACTTCTTCCGCGCAAAGAGAAATATCTTCAAATCCGTTCACACCCCTGAAGGGGTCCAGTACAATGCGGTATCCTTCGGATTCCACGGTAAAACATGCATGTCCGTTGTATGTAATTTTCATCGCAAACCTCCTTGAAACTTCTTGCCTTCCGGCAAGCACCGGAAGAGATCCGATTTCCGGCGGAATTCCCGCCGTTGTTTCCTCTGCCTTTATTTTACCGAATTTTCCCGCCGAATCCAACCGGATTCGTATTTTTCTGCCCCGCTTTCGCGCCGGAGCAGAGCTTGCATTTTTCCGCTGTCAAAGCCCGGAAAAAATAGTATAATAAAAACACTATGTATGACGAATTAAAAAAGATAATTGAAGAATCCAAACGGATCGTATTTTTCGGCGGCGCCGGCGTTTCCACGGAGAGCGGCATTCCGGATTTTCGCTCCGAAAGCGGGCTTTATCACGCCAAACAAAGCTACGGCAGAAGCCCGGAGGACATGCTTTCCATCGACTTTTTCGAGGAAGACCCGGTCACTTTTTTCGACTACTACAAGAAAAATCTGATCGCATCCTGGGCAAAGCCCAACCCGGCCCATCTGGCCCTGACCAAACTGGAACAGCAGGGTAAGCTTTCCGCAGTGGTGACCCAGAACATCGACGGGCTCCACTCTCTGGCAGGCACCTTCCAGGTGTACGAGCTCCACGGCTCCGTCTACCGGAACCGCTGCCGCTGGTGCGGAAAAAAGTACGATCTGGACTACGTAATGGATCCGGAAAACTGCAAGGACCCGGACGGCGTTGCGGACGGAATTCCCCGCTGCAGCTGCGGCGGCATCGTAAAGCCCGAAGTGGGGCTCTATGGTGAAATGCTGGACGAAGACTGCATTTCCGGTGCGGTGGGCGCCATCGCCAACGCGGACACCCTGATCATCGGCGGAACTTCTCTGGCCGTGTACCCCGCGGCGGGCTTTATCCGCTATTTCCGGGGCAAACATCTGGTGCTGATCAACATGTCCGAGACCCCTTACGACAGCGAAGCAGACCTGGTCATCCGGGACCCCATCGGCAAGGTACTGGGCACGGCAGTAAGCGAGCTTTACGGCGAATAAGCCAACCGATTCGCCGCAAATCAAGCAAATGAGCAGAGATGCGCTCCGCTGCAAATCAAATATAAAAGCGGGGACGAGCCCCGCAGAAGATACAAGGAGAACAAAATGAAACACTTTACCATCACCATGGAAAACGGCGATGTCATGAAGGGCGAACTTTACGAAGACATCGCACCCATTACTGTTGAAAACTTTGTAAAACTGGCAAGCGAAGGCTTCTACAACGGCCTGATCTTCCACCGGGTCATTCCGGGCTTTATGATTCAGGGCGGCGACCCTCTGGGCTCCGGCATGGGCGGCCCCGGCTACTCCATCAAGGGCGAATTTACCGCCAACGGCTTCCAAAACGACCTGAAGCACACCAGAGGCGTGCTCTCCATGGCCAGAAGCTCCGCACCGAATTCCGCCGGTTCCCAGTTCTTTATCATGGTTGCCGACGCACCCCATCTGGACGGCCAGTACGCATCCTTTGGCAAGGTGACCGAGGGCATGGAAGCCGCAGACAAGATCGTCAACACCCCCAGAGGACTGTGGGATGATCGTCCCCGTCAGCCCCAGGTAATCCAGAGCATTACCATCGACGACTAAAACGCAAAAATTCGCAAATTTCGGATCTCTAACTGTTCAAAGGCGGAAGTGCAGGCTGCACTTTCGTCTTTTTATATGTGCCTCTCAACACCGTCACCACCCCGAAGCTGACAAAAATCAACCCGGTCAGCAGTGCTCCGATGATCCAGGGGTATTTTCCCGCCAGCTGGTTCGGGTCCAG
>JAZUDB010000185.1:0-1859 GCA_045639385.1 Anaerovoracaceae bacterium
TTGTCTTCCTAAGACCGCTTGGCCTCCGACTTTATTTTCCCGGAAATCGTTTTCCGCAGCGGCAATGGCAGCCGTTACGTCGGAACTGTCTTTCCAGTTGAACAGCGCCTTCTTCTCGTTGTAGAAGCGCACGCTGGAAGAATCCAGCTGCACGGAAATCAGTCTGGCAGCGGGTACTGCAACGGTAACCACCTCATCCAGCACCTCCACATCCACGTCACTCAGGTCGATGCCAGCCTTGGCAACCGCCTTGTAATACATGGAAAAGCTTTTCTGGTTGATGATGGGAATGGCACCGTCTTCAAATTCAATAAATCCGCCGTAAATGTACTCCGCAGTGGCAAATTCGGAAATGCCTTCCACCTTGCTCTTTACGTAGTCCGCATCGATAATCTGAGCCGGTTCCTCCTGGCTCTGGCGGATTTTATAGCCGCCGAAGCAGGCAGCCGCCGCAATAATCAGTACCGCAAGTACCGCGGCAATGGTTCTTTTCATATTCTTTTCCCCCGTTATCGGACCGGAAAAATCAGCAGTTTTCACCCTCTTCGTGGCAGTGGCAGCCTTCGCCGGATTCTCCGTGACCGCAGCCTCCTTCTTCGTGTTCGCCGCCGCAGCCGCCCTCTTCGTGATGATGGTGATCGCAGTTTGCAGATTCCGAATAGTTCAGTTTTCCGGCAAGATAAGCCGCAACGGCTTCGTCTGCGCCGCCGTGTACGCCTGCGCAGAGCTTAATGCCCGCCTGGGCAATGGCCATCTGTGCACCCCCGCCGATACCGCCACAAATCAGTACGTCCACACCGCCGTTCCAGAGCAGATCCGCAAGGGCTTCATGTCCGTATCCGTTGGAACCGAATACGCCGGACTTGACGACCTGACCGTCTTCCACCTGATACAGCTTGAACAGCTCGGTGTGACCGAAATGCTGGAATACCTGACCGTTTTCATCATAAGTTACTGCAATAAGCATTGTTTTTTCCTCCGTTGTTTTAAATGTTTCTGTCTCTATTATTATACCAAAGGGTGAAGAAATTATAAAATTATTTGTAATCTCCGGAAAGAATGCCGGAAATATTAGCTGCATATTCCCGCACGTAGTACTGTGGAAGCAGTATTTTCAATCCTTCGATGCCCAGATAGCTGGTATTCTCCAATCCGGCCGCCCGGGCAAATTTATCCGCCCGGTAAAGGTGGAAGGAAGAAGAAACCACCACGACGGAATCTCCCGGCCGGTAGCCCCGGGCCTGCATCAGCTGCAGGCAGCAGGTAAAATTCTCCCGGGTGGATGTGCTCTGTTCCTCCGTCAGAATGCGATCCTCCGGAATTCCCGCCCCGATCAGCCGCTGACGGGCTGCAGCCCCTTCGGACACCGGTTCGTCAAAGCCTTTCCCGCCGGTGGTGACCAGCACCGCATCCGGATGGGCTTTGGCATATTCCGCTGCCGCATCGATGCGCCTGGCAAATTCCAAAGACACATTTCCCTGATTTACCTTGGCGCCCAGCACGATCACCCATTTTGCGTCTTCCGCGGGAACGGAGCGGCTCATGCGAATGACCCGGCCCTCGAAAATACCGAAATTCAAAAGGCACAGGCATACCGCCGTCACCAGAAAAATCTTCAGCCCCCGGGGTACCCGGATCAGAAATCTCCAGATCAGTCCCAGGAAGATCAGAAAGGCGCCGAAGATTATAAAAGCAAAGTTAAACCAGTGGGTCGTACCGATAATGGCAATCACCGCCTGCCCGTACAGACAGGACGCGATACCCGCGGCAATCCACAGAACCGAAATGACCGTTCTTTTTGTTTTCCCCTGTTCTTTCTGCATCCCTTCCCTCTGTTTTTTATTTTTCCGTTTCCCGCT
>JAZUDB010000186.1:0-11944 GCA_045639385.1 Anaerovoracaceae bacterium
GACTTCCATTTCGCCGAAACGCTGACCGCCGAACTGAGCTTTTCCGCCCAACGGCTGCTGTGTTACGAGGGAGTACGGGCCCGTGCTTCTGGCGTGGATCTTATCGTCTACCAGATGGTGGAGCTTGAGCATGTACATATAACCTACGGTTACGGGTTTATCAAAGTAATCGCCGGTTCTGCCGTCGCGGAGCATCAGTTTGCCGGATTCCGGAAGTCCTTCTTCCTTCAGCATCTGACGGATATCGCTTTCCTTGGCACCGTCGAATACCGGGGTGGCAACGTACCAGCCTCTGTGGGCGGCTGCCAGTCCCAGATGCACTTCCAGAACCTGTCCGATGTTCATACGGGAAGGAACACCCAGCGGGTTGGGCATAACCTGCAGCGGAGTTCCGTCATCGCGGAACGGCATATCTTCAATAGGAAGAACTCTGGAAATAACACCCTTGTTTCCGTGGCGGCCGGACATCTTGTCGCCCACCTGAATCTTTCTCTTGGTTGCGATGTAAACGCGGACCAGTTTGTTGACTCCGGGCGGAAGTTCGTCGCCGTTTTCTCTGGTAAATTCCTTGATATCCACTACGATACCGGTTTCTCCGTGGGGTACGCGCAGGGAGGTATCTCTTACTTCTCTGGCCTTCTCGCCGAAGATGGCGCGCAGCAGTCTTTCTTCCGGTGTGAGCTCGGTTTCGCCCTTCGGGGTAACCTTACCTACCAGAATATCCGTGGAATCTACTTCTGCACCGATGCGGATGATACCGTCTTCGTCCAGATCCTTTAAGGCATCGTCAGAAACGTTGGGGATGTCTCTGGTGATTTCTTCCGGACCCAGCTTGGTATCTCTTGCTTCGGATTCGTATTCTTCGATATGGATGGATGTAAGGACATCGTCCATAATCAGTCTTTCATTCAGGATGACAGCGTCTTCGTAGTTGTAGCCTTCCCAGGTCATGAAGCCGATGAGAAGGTTCTTGCCCAGAGGTATTTCGCCCATGCTTGTGCTGGGGCCGTCTGCCAGGACTTCGCCTGCTTCCACCTTTTCGCCGTGTGCAACGATGGGCTTCTGGTTGATGCAGGTACCCTGGTTGGAACGCTTGTACTTGAGCAGCTTGTATTCATCCTTGGCGCCGTCTTCCGTGCGGACCACGATTCTGGTGGCATCCACGAATTCCACAACGCCGGCATGCTTTGCCAAAACGCAGACACCGGAGTCTCTTGCGGCATCGTATTCTACGCCGGTTCCTACGAACGGAGCTTCCGCAACCAGAAGCGGAACAGCCTGACGCTGCATGTTGGAGCCCATCAGAGCACGGTTCGCGTCGTCGTTTTCCAGGAACGGAATCATGGCGGTGGCGATGGATACTACCTGCTTCGGGGAAACGTCCATGTAGTCCACTACTTCTCTGGGATAGAGGTCGATTTCACCCAGAGCGCCTCTGGCCAGAACCTTGGCGTTGATGAAATATCCGTTTTCGTCCAGCGGTTCGTTGGCCTGTGCGATGATCAGGTGTTCTTCTTCGTCGGCAACCAGGTAATCGATGTCGGTGGTAACCAGGCCTGTGCCTTTTACTACCTTTCTGTACGGGGTCTCGATAAATCCGTATTCGTTGATTACACCATAGGTGGTGAGGGAGCCGATCAGACCGATGTTCGGACCTTCCGGCGTCTCAATCGGGCACATACGTCCGTAGTGAGAGTGGTGTACGTCTCGAACTTCGAATCCGGCTCTTTCTCTGGAAAGACCGCCGGGTCCCAGAGCGGAAAGTCTTCTCTTGTGGGTCAGTTCCGCCAGGGGGTTGGTCTGGTCCATAAACTGGGACAGCTGGGAAGATCCGAAGAACTCCTTGATGGCTGCGGTAACCGGACGGATGTTGATCAGGTTCTGCGGGGTGGTTGCCTCGATGTCCTGAATAGTCATTCTTTCCTTGACCACTCTTTCCATTCTGGCAAGACCGATGCGGAACTGATTCTGCAGCAGTTCGCCTACGGTTCTGAGTCTTCTGTTGCCCAGATGGTCGATATCATCCGTTGCGCCGATACCGTCGGTCAGGCCGAGGAAATAGCTGACGGATGCGATAATATCGTCGAAAATAATGTGCTTCGGAGAAAGCTCATTCTTGAAGGAATAGAGGTATTCGGCGAACTTGCGTTCTTCTTCCGCCTTCTTTTCCGCAGACATTCTCTTCGGCTGGGGATTTGCTTCGTAATATGCATCGCGGACGGCGGTGAATGCCGGGAAGAATACGGTTCTCGGAAGTCTGTATTCGTCCGGATCGAAACCGACGTACTGCTTCAGGTCTACGAAGTTGTTGCCGATAACCTTTACGGACTTGCCTTCGCTGACTCTGCTTTCCACGTATACGAATTCCACGCCGGAGTTCTGGATGACCAGGGCCTGTTCTCTGTCCAGCTTCTGACCCTTTTCACCGATGATTTCTCCGGTGCTGGGATCCACTACGTCCTCTGCCAGAACGCAGCCGGCAATACGGTCGCGGAGACCCAGCTTCTTGTTGTATTTATAACGACCGACCTTTGCGAGGTCATAGCGCTTTGCATCGAAAAACAGGGCTTCTATCAGGTCATAGGAGCTTTCGAAGGTCGCCGGCTCGCCCGGTCTTAATTTTCTGTAAATTTCCTTGAGTCCTTCGTCGAAGTTATGGGTATTGTCCTTCGATAAAGTCAGGGTCAGTCTGTCGTCCTCACCGAAAACTTCGGAGATTTCGGCATTGGTTCCTTCGTAGAATTTAGAAGCGGTGGAAGTTCTGAATTCACCGTATCTTCTTACCTTCTTGCGGAGGTCTTCTTCGCTGGCGCCCGGGTTCTTGCGCTTTTCGGAATCGACTTTTTCATCTACGCTGCGGTAAGACAATGCACGCAGAAGCGCCGTAATCGGCAGCTTTCTGGTTCTGTCCACACGAACGGAAAGAGAAAGACCGGCATCGGTCTCGTACTCCAGCCATGCGCCGCGGTTGGGGATAATGGTGGATGCGAAAAGCTTGGTGTTGGACTTGTCTACGCTGACGTCGTAGTACGGTCCCGGAGAACGTACCAGCTGAGTAACAACTGCACGTTCCGCACCGTTGTAGATAAAGGTTCCTTTTTCGGTCATAATCGGGAAGTCTCCCATAAAGACTTCCTGTTCCTTTACTTCACCGGTTTCCTGGTTGATAAGACGAACACGCACCTTAAGGGGAGCCGCGTAGGTAGCGTCTCTTTCTTTGCATTCTTCCTGGTCGTATTTCGTCTCGCTGGAGATGGAATGGTCCACAAATTCAAGGGCAAGGTTGTCTGCATAATCGCGGATCGGGCTGATGTCCTCGAAAACCTCGGCGAGGCCTTCGTTGATAAACCAATCGTAAGAATCCTTCTGGATTGCAATCAGGTTTGGCATCGGCAGTACAGCATCGATCTTGGAAAAGCTCATGCGTTCCTTCTTGCCTACTTTCATGGCATGAGGCATTAAATTCCCTCCTTAAAATTCTCTAATCTGTTGGAAAATAAACGTCTTTCGGCGTTTTAAACAGGTGCCGTTATGTCCTGTTTGAGAAAAAGCACTAAAAGGGCTACCCGTATGGGCAACCCTTTTAGCCTATTCTGCTTTAAGTAAACTACTTGAGTTCTACCTTTGCGCCAACTTCTTCGAGCTGTGCCTTGATCTGGTTAGCTTCTTCCTGTCCGCAGCCTTCCTTAACTGCCTTCGGAGCGTTGTCTACGAGTTCCTTAGCTTCCTTGAGGCCAAGTCCTGTGAGTTCACGAACAACCTTGATAACCTTAATCTTTTCTGCACCGATTTCAGCAAGGATAACGTCGAAGCTGTCCTTAACTTCTTCCTGTGCTGCTTCTGCTGCAACTACTGCTACCGGAGCTGCTGCGGATACGCCGAATTCTTCTTCGCAAGCCTTAACGAGTTCGTTCAGCTCGAGAACTGTCATAGCCTTGATGGCTTCAATAATTTCTGTATTTGTCATTTTCATTCTCCTGTTAAATACACTGTAATCTTATTCTGCTTTTGCTTCTGCAATGGCGGAGAGTGTTCTTACGAACTTGCTTACCGGGTTCTGGATGCTGCCCATGAACTTTGCAATAAGCTGATCTCTGCTCGGGATATTTGCTAATGCCTGCATTCCGTTTGCATCATAAAGGACACCTTCTACAACACCGGCCTTGAATGCCATCTTGTTGTATTCCTTAATTGCTCCACTGATGACTCTTGCGGGAGCGATTGCATCGGACTTGCAGATAGCCAGTGCACTCGGTCCTTCCAGAACGTCCTTGAGTCCTTCGAACTGTGTGCCTTCAATGGCCTTTCTGATCATTGTGTTCTTGTAAACGGTGAAATCAACGTCTGCTTCACGGAGCTTTGCTCTCATGGCAGTAGCTTCACCAACGGTGGTTCCGATGTAGTCTACAACTACAACAGCTTCTGCGCCGTCCAGCTTTTCCTTGATCTCGTCTACGATAGCTGCTTTTGTCTTAATGCTTTCTACTGACATTTTACTCCTTTCCGGTCTTCCTGTTTTTGCGCGGGAAGAGCCTTTTTTGAATGTCATAGACATAAAGGCTTTTGTATGAATCGTACCTCGGCGGGAAATTAAGACACATTGTCACCCGCTGTCTTAAGCATTGTCTTCGATCTTAAGTTACGATTCGGCCTTTGAACTGCTTAACCGATAAGCTTCTGCGGGTTAATCTTGATTCCGGGGCCCATTGTGCAAGCAATGGATGCGGACTTGATATACTGACCCTTAGCTGCTGCCGGCTTTGCCTTAACGATAGCTTCTACCAGAGCCTTGTAGTTCTCTTCGAGTTTTTCTGCTCCGAAAGAAACCTTGCCGATCGGTGTGTGAACGATGTTTGTCTTGTCCAGTCTGTACTCAACTTTACCTGCTTTAATCTCGGCCAGTGCTTTGGCGAGATCCATGGTAACGGTACCGGACTTGGGGTTCGGCATCAGACCCTTAGGTCCGAGAACTCTACCGAGCTTACCAACAACGCCCATCATATCCGGAGTTGCTACAACTGCATCAAATTCAAACCAGTTCTCTTTCTGAATCTTGTCAGCGTATTCCTGTGCGCCTACGTAATCTGCTCCTGCAGCTTCTGCTTCGTGAGCTTTTTCACCCTTTGCGAATACCAGAACTCTTACGTTCTTACCGGTTCCGTTGGGGAGAACGACTGCGCCTCTGATCTGCTGATCTGCGTGTCTTCCGTCAAGACCCATTCTGAAATGAGCTTCAACGGTTTCGTCGAACTTTGCGGTAGCTGTCTTAACAACAGTTTCAAACGCATCGTCGACATCATACAGTTCTGCCTTGACTAACTTGGCAGCTTCTGCATACTTCTTACCATGCTTTGCCATGATATTTCCTCTCTGTGGTACTAGCGGCCTTTCTGCGGCCTTCCACTGCTTAGTCCTGGACGATAACGCCCATGCTTCTTGCGGTTCCCTTGATCATAGATGTTGCGGTGTCAATGTTTGCTGCATTGAGGTCCGGCATCTTCTTTTCGGCGATTTCTCTTGCCTGAGCGGTTGTAATGGTTGCAACCTTCTTCTTGTTGGGTTCACCAGAAGCTTTTTCGATTCCTGCTGCTTTCTTGATAAGTACCGGTGCGGGCGGTGTCTTGCAGATGAAGTCGAAAGATCTGTCGGAGTATACTGTGATAACTACCGGAATGATCATTCCTGCCTGGTCTGCTGTTCTCGCGTTGAACTGCTTGCAGAAGTCCATGATGTTAACGGATTTCTGACCGAGTGCCGGGCCTACCGGAGGAGCCGGATTTGCCTTTCCTGCCGGAATCTGAAGCTTAACATAGCTGTCAATCTTCTTTGCCATTTTATTCTCCTTTCTTTCGTATTTTTTATATAGAAACCCTGCGGGGATCTATAGCTAAACGATTTTGTCTACCTGGCTGAACTCCAGTTCCACCGGGGTAGCTCTGCCGAACATGTCGACTTTGGTTCTTAAGGTCTGCTTGTCTCCGTTCACCTCTTCGATGACGCCGGTAAAGCCCTTGAAAGGTCCGGAAATGATCTTGACCATGTCTCCTGCTGCGATCTCCAGCTGGATTTCCACCTTTTCGATGCCCAGGCGGCGAATTTCTTCGTCGGTGAGCGGAATCGGTTCGGAACCCTGTCCCACAAAGCCGGTAACGCCCTGCGCATTGCGGACCAGATACCAGGATTCATTGGTAACGATCATCTTGACAAGAACATAACCCGGGAAGACCTTCTTTTCTCTGGTCTTGGTTCCCGTTTCCCGCTGTTCCACAACGGTTTCCGTGGGCACCACAATCTGAAGAACCAGATCCTGCATGTTCCGGTTCTCTACCAGTTTTTCCAGATTTGTCTTCACCTTGTTTTCGTAGCCGGAATAGGTATGAACCACATACCACTTCGGCTCTTTGTATCTGCGCCAGAATCCGGCGGGCGTTTCGTCCTTCTCTCCGGCCACGGAGGGGGCGATTTCGCTTTCCTGATTTTCCGGCTTGATGTTCTTCTCGTCAGACATTTCTTCTCCTTATTAGATGATAAGCTTGAGGAGAGAAAGAATGCCTACATCGATGAGCCAGAACAGAAGTGCAAACGCTGCGCAGACCGCGATAACGACCAGGGTGTAGCGCTTTGTTTCCTTCTTTGTAGGCCAGGTAACCTTCTTAAGCTCGGAAGATACTCCCTTGAAGTAATCCCGAATACGAGCAAAGAAGCCCTTCTTTTCAACTATCTGGTTTGCCATAACAGCACGTCTTCCTTTCGACTACTTTGTTTCTCTGTGTACTGTATTCTTCTTGCAGAATCTGCAATACTTGTTGAGTTCGATTCTGTCCGGATCGTTCTTCTTGTTCTTGGTAGTATTGTAGTTTCTCTGCTTGCATTCTGTGCATGCAAGTACAACCTTAACTCTTGCCTCTGCTGCCATTTTTTATATCCTCCGTTTTCTTATACGTTAATCAACGCAAAATACACAATGCCCCAATATGGCATAGTGATACTCAAATAGTGTACTGCCAAAAAGGGAGCAAGTCAAACGAATTTTCTCTCTTTTTTTTAAAAAATTCCACCTTTTTTCTTCCTCTGCGGCAATACACGAAAAATACTTTAAATTTGCCGAAAAAGACGCCCTTCCGCCCGCCGTCAGACGGCTTCGGTCCACTTTTTTACAAAGGCATCCCACTGCCGTCCGAAGCTCTTCAGTGCAGCCTTGCGGCTTTTTCCGTCCAGCCCGCTGTACATCAGAGAATTGATGCACAGCGTCTTGATGTCTGCCAGATCCAGATTCCAGGAAACCGCCGCCGCGAAAAAGTCGTCGGTCAGGGTTTCGTTCTCCATATAAACAGGGTCATCGGAACAGATGGCTGCAGGCACGCCGCACTTGAGATACTGCACCACCGGGTGCGACCGGACGTCTTCGGTGTATTTCAGGGCCTGATTGCTTACGGGACATACCTCCAGACAGATTTCCGTCTCCGCATAGCGGCGCAGCAGATCCGGATAGCGGTACAGATTCAGTCCGTGCCCCACCCGGGCAGCACCCAGAAGATAGGCATCTATCAGATTCTCATTTCCGGCATCCAGACTCTCTCCTCCGTGAAGGAAGAACCGGATGTCCGGGTATTTTTCTTTTGCTTCCAGAAGCATGGGCACGAAATTCTTCAGCGGAAAGCCCCGGTCTTCCTCGTTGACCAGGTCAAAGCCCACAACAAAGTTTTCCGGCTGATCCGGGAAAAATTCATCCTTTATATGTTCCTGCGCATAAACCGTATTCCGGAAACAGCTGCGGGACAGCTCCAAGTTTTCGTTGTCCGCCTTAACTCCCGCGCCGATGATGCGTACGGTAAACGCGGGATACTCTGTCTTTACCGCATAGTACGCCTGCCGGATCGCCCGGACGTACGCCGCATTCCAGGAGCAGTCTCCGGTCATCATCAGATGGATCTCCACATGCTGAATATTGCTGCGGCAGTAATAGCGGAATGCCCGCAGATAGTATCGCTCCACAAAGGCACAGCTGTCGGAAAGCGCACCGTGTTTCTTAAACAGTTCCTCAAAGTACGCCCAGATACCCATGCCGGAAGCCTCGGCACCCAAAACCGTCCAGTGCCGCAGCAGGTCATGGATCCTCGATTCATCCGCATTCATCCAGCTGCAGAAGCGCAGGTATCCTTCCGGCACCTGTTCTTCCTTCTCCGCCCACAGCAGATCAAATGCACCGTCGCCGGGATGAATATAAAATTCAGGACACTCCGCCAGCAGCTCCGCCAGTTCCCGCACCGGAAGCAGGGTCATGTCATGCACGTGCAGATCGGCGCCCTTGGGCAATTCCCGGCAGAAACGATACAGCCGGCTGTCCCGGATTTCGGAAGCGGAAAGCGCAGATGCGCGGCTCAAATCCGCCCCGCTGCAGGTCAGAATATATTCTTTTTTCAGCTGCGAAAACATCCGGTCAAGGCAAACTTCATCCGGCCGGAGCACCACGCCCTTCAGATTGGCGTTAAGCTCCAGCAAAGCGGCTCTTTTCTCTTCGTAATTATCTGCGTTTACCGGTTCCTCCGGCTTTTCGGCAGAAATGATTCTGCTTTCTGTTTTTGTCATTTTCTTTCCCGTTCTGCTGTTTTTTTGCAAATGTAACGTAAAATTATACCATTCTTTCCGCCATCCTTTCAATTCCCGGCGGGCAAATCATTTCCTCCGGGCCCGTATTCTGCTATAATGAACGCAAAGAGGTACCATACCATGCAGGAACGTTACAAAAGAAACATTCCCTCCATCAGCGAGGAAGAACAGGAAATTTTAAAAACAAAAACCGTCAGCGTCGTGGGCTGCGGCGGTCTGGGCGGCAATCTGATCGAGAACCTGGCACGCCTGGGCGTAGGCTGCATCCGGGTGATTGACTGCGACGCCTTTTCCGAGAGCAATTTAAACCGGCAGCTGCTGTCCACAGAAAAAAATCTGGGAAAACGCAAGGCAAAAGAAGCTGCGAAGAGAGTCCGGCAGATCAACTCCGAAGTAAAAGTAAAGGTCATCGACAGAATGATGACTGGGGAAAACGCGGAAAAGATGCTGAAGGGTTCCGACCTGGTGCTGGACGCCATGGATAATATAGAAGGAAGATTTATTGCGGCAGACGCCTGCGAAAAGCTGGGCATTTACTTTATTCACGGCGCCATTTCCGGCTGGTGCGCCCAGGCAAGCACCATCGCGCCGGGCTCCGGGTTCCTGGATAAAATCTATCCAAGAAATCTGAAAGCGAAACCGCCTTCGGTGCTGTCCTTTGCACCGGGCTTTGCCGCGGGAATTCAGACAGCAGAAGCGCTGAAAGTGCTTCTCGGCAAAGAAGATACCCTGGAAAACAAACTGTTTATCGCCGATTTGAAGTGCGGCAGCTTCAACGTCATTGATTTTTAAAGGATATATCACCATCTGCGAACTGGTCGGCACCTACGATCGTTCCATCAGCATTTCCGCCCATTCCGAAGAAGATCCGGAAAACCGCAAACTGCAGGAATTCCTGGAAACACTCACCAAAGAAAAACCTTACCGTGCGAAAAAAGTGGAAGTCAGCCCCATGTATGCGTCCATTCTTTACCGTCCGATGACCGAAAATGCCTTCATCAAATTCGTCAATACAGTGACGGAGCCCATCCTGGACTATTTGATTCAGAACCATTATGAAAGCGGCTGCATGGAATGCGGCAGCCCCTACGAGCTGAGCGTTTACGAAATTAACGGAACGAGCTCCTGGCTCTGCGGTTCCTGCGCCTCCCGCACCCTCAACCGTCTGGAAAGAGAACAAGAGGAAATTCAGAACCGCAATTCCTATTTCGGCAAAGGCATTTGCGGTGCTCTGCTGGGAATCCTGGCGGGAATCGCCCTTTATGTAGTTCTCGGTCTGCTGGGATACGTTGCCGCCATTTCCGGCCTTCTGATGGCCCTTTTATCCATGAAGCTTTACGAAAAATTCGGCGGATGCCTGGATAAAAAAGGAATCCTTGCCTGCATTGCACTGCTTCTGCTTGCGGTACCGCTGGCAAACAGACTGACGTGGACCGGCACGGCGTTTTATGCACTGAAAGACTATGGCTGGACCCTCGGCGAATGCTTCCGGGATTTAAACTACATCATCGAGTCCACCAATCTGCAGCGTCAGTTCCGGGCCGATTTGATGCTGGGCTACTTCTTTACGCTGCTGGGTTCCGTCTTCAGCTTCGTCCGGGCCTTCCGCGGCGCTTCAGGCAAATTTGTCATGAAACGGGCAGACAAAAAACAATAAAAAAATCATAACCACCGGCTCAGCCGGTGGTTATTTTTTTGCTGTTCACTTATAGTCTCTGCAAAGCTGACCCGAAAGCAGCCCCGCAATTAATGCTTTTCGTAGTAGTTCTTGCCGTATTCCGATGCAACGCTTCTTACCAGCGTGCGAAGCCGTGCACTTTCGGTATCGCCGGGACGTGCAAGAATACCGCAGATGAACATATAGCCGCCGTCCGCCGCGTATCTGTCGATGGTGCTGCGAACAGATTCCGCGATTACGTCATCGGGAACATTGGGCCAGTTCGCGAACATACCTGGCTCCCATCCGCCCACGATGCCCAGATTTCTTCCGTACTTTTTCTTTACGGCATCCAGATTGTTTTCCGTCTGTGCGGGATCCCACATTTTTACCCCGAAATCTACCATATAGTCCAGGAAATCTTCGCAGCGTCCGCAGTTATGGAACACGATGGGCAGACCTCTGTCAATGGCCGGTTTTGCCATCCGATGATATATCGGGTTGAAAATATCTTCGTAAATTGCCTTGGAGAAGAAGGGATTGTACTTGCTTGCGGTATCATCCAGCATATAGAAAACATCCGGCTTGTAGTAATCCAGGGTATTTTCGATAATCGGCATATAGAACTCGCAGAGGTATTCCAGAAGAGCCTTTACTTCTTCCGGTTCTTCGTAAAGGGCGCACAGGCCTTCCGTAAATCCCATAAACGCGATCAGCTGCTGGAAAGGCATCAGTCCTGCGCTGCACATGACGGCGCTGGTATCTCTGTTGATTTCCGCCTTTTCGTAGCCGGCCTTTGCCATGGCTTCCCAATCCACGTCCGGAATTTCCGGAGCCTTGACAACATCTCTCCACCGGGTAATGTCATCCAAAATAAAATGGTTGGGTTCCGGGATGGATGCGTATCCGGTTTCCTCGTTTGTAACGTAGGTTACGCCCCAGATATCCTTTCCTCCGTTGGGACCGTGAGACGTATCCTGGAACAGATTCGGTCCGATCATTCTGGTCGGTTCATTTCCCGCAGGAGAACGCATTCCCATGTTATAGCATAAAATACTCTGAGGAATTTTTCCCGTTGCAACTGCCATAAAATTTTCTTTCGGCGTCATGTCTGCCATATCAATACTTCCTTTCCTCTTATTTTGTTCACAATTTATATTTTTTCAGTATTATCATATCACATTCTCCGGGATAACAAAATCAGAAAATTCTCCGCAGGAAAAAACGCCGGACGGCTTGTGATTTCAAGTCATCCGGCGCTTCTGTACTTCTTCTGCGCAGCTTTCTTATTTTGCTGTTCTTAAAGTGTGAATCAGACGTCTGAAGTCTTCGTCGCCCCAAACTACCGGTACCGGATAGAGCGGGTTAGCTTCCTTGGTTGCCCAGGCGATGATCTGGTCGATGTCTTCGTCCTTGATGCAGTCAAATCCTGCCGGGATTCCCATCTTTACCTTCAGGTCATCCATCCAGGCGATGAAGTTTTCTGCCTTCTCCTGGATACCGTTGCCTTCGATACCGCAAACGTCGGCCAGGTCTGCCAGCTTGTCATAAACGGCAGGTCCGAACTGACGCATTACGTGAGGCAGAATTACGCTCATTGCCACGCCGTGTGCTACGCCGTAGAGTCCGCCCAGGGTATGTCCTACCGCGTGAACGTAGCCTACGCAGCCTCTGGTG
>JAZUDB010000187.1:0-2927 GCA_045639385.1 Anaerovoracaceae bacterium
TGACCAAGTGCGCAGCATACTACTGGAGATCCATCAACGGCAACGCCGGTATGATGGGAACCTACTCCCTGGTTGTTAACTCCCTGGGTATCCTCGGAACCCTGGCAGTTGGCGAAGCAACCAAGAAGTTCGACAACAAGAAGCTCTCCATGTTCGCTCTGATCGGCATGGGCGTTACCATTGCTCTGGTTAAGCCGATTGGTCTCAAGAGCGGTATCGGATTTATCGCAATCCTGGCAGCACACCAGTTCTTCGCAAGCTTCAACTACCCGATCTTCGTTGCTGGTTATGCAAACTGCACAATCTATGCACAGTACAAGAACGGCACCGCTGTTACACCGGCAACCATCATGGGTATTTCCGGCTATCCGCTCAGAATAGCTGCAACCGTTACCGCATGGATCGTTCCGATGGTACTGCAGAAGGTTGGATACGTTGCAGGTCAGCCTGCAACCGACGAAGTTGCAAACGGAATCCTGAACATCTACTCCGTATGGGGTACCGGCTTCATGATTGCAGCATTCACAATCATCACTGTATTCTTCAAGCTGACCACAAAGAAGCTTGACGAAATCCAGAAGACTCTTGATGAAAGAGCTGCTGCAGAAACTGCAGAATAATTCTTGATATCGAACAGAGATTGGATTTAAACGTATGAATTGACACGGAACAGGGAGGCCGTTTCACCTCCCTGTTTTTTTGTGAAATTTAACCGGGAATTGCGGTTTTCTATTGAACATTCTCCGGCTTTCCCATAAAATGAAGAAGATGAGTATTCTATGAAAATGCGAGGTGTATCGAAATGAAAAAGAAAAGTGCTTTCGCAAGAGCTTTGGAAACAAGCGACGGAAGAATGAATTTCTCCATGATGATTATGTTCATCGGACTGACCTTTGTAATATCTTTCCTTTTTTCGGATCGAAGATGGTATGAAGTGGTGGTATGGATTGTTTCCTGCATGTCCCTGATCTGCGGCGGAAACTTCTGCAAAACAATCCTGGCAATCAAGATGGAAGATAACAAGGCGGAAAAGAAGTAATCCGGTTTCCGCGGCATTGCCGCAATCGCCGGACGGGTATTTCAAAGAATAGAAACAAAAAAGCAGGGAGGGCGATTGTCCTCCCTGTTTGCGTGAAAAGCGGAAGGCCGGAGATGCTTCCGGACTTGAAAACAAAAGCGATTTGTGATATAACAAAGTTGCCTGGAGATGTGTTATTTATTTTCCTACACTTGCTATATGGGATTTCGGACGTCTGCCTTATCATTATGTCAGGCCTCATCTTTCTTATCAGTGGAAGACAGAAGATAAGGAGCAGAAAACCCACCTGTCCACAGACGGGAAAAGCAAAGACACTCTCTGGGTTTTATTTTTGAAAGAATGCACAGGCGCCCTTACGGGGCTGCCGAAGGAGGATGGAATGGGTAAAGTTTCGCTGAACCCCGGGGAACTGCTTTCACCGCTGCCGGTGGTGATGGTCAGCTGCGGAGACATGGAAAAAAGCAATATTATTACGATTGCCTGGACCGGGATCGTGAATTCCAAGCCCCCGATGACCTACATCAGCGTGCGTCCCGGCAGGTTTTCCCACGATATCATCGAAAAGAGCGGGGAGTTTGTTATTAATCTGGTAAACGAGGACCTGGTCTTTGCCATGGATCACTGCGGCAGCGTGTCCGGGGCAAAGGAAGACAAGTTTGCCGCCATGCACCTGAACAAACTGAAGGCGGACAAGCTGAACTGCCCCATGATCGGGGAGGCTCCCATCAATCTGGAGTGCAAAGTAACGGAAGTGAAGCATCTGGGGTCTCACGATATGTTCCTGGCGGAAATCGTAGCGGTGCATGCAGACGAAACCCTGATGAAGGAAAGCGGCCGGCTGGCCGTAAACGAAGCCAATCTGATTGCGTCGGTGCACGGAGAATATTACGGGCTGAAAACCCGCCGCCTGGGGACCTACGGCTACTCGGTAATGAAGCCAAAGACCGCAAAAAAGCGTCGGGCGGAAGGGAAGTCTTACGGCGGAAAGAGCGCCCACTTTAAAAAACAGGGGTAATATATGAAGGACGCAAAAAAGTCCGCAATCCGGAGAATTGGTATTCCCGCGGCGGTTTCGGCGGTGCTGGGGGGTCTTTAGCTTCGGCATCCGGAGGACTCCGGGAAAGAAAAGGCGGGAAAAATCTGCTTTGTTGTTTCGCAGGTGCTTTTCGTGCTGCTGTTTGTCGCAGCAGCGTGTGTGCACAGAAAATATTAGGCGTATAGAAAGGGTATGAGAAAAGTATGAAAGAAAAGAAGGAAAAGACCCTGGCGGAAAAGGCTGCCTGGGGTGTTCTGAGAGCTGGCTTTGCGGTCATTACCGTTCTGATGTCCGCAGCCATCGGCAAATCTACAAGGAAACTGAAATAAGAACAGATGCCGCTTCCGGGGAACTTCTCCCCGGAGACGGTTTTTTTATGTGAATCATGTCTAAGCTTACGAAAGAAAATGTAAAAAAGGCCTGCGGCCTGCTGCTGGCGGCTTATCCCGGCGCCCAGTGCGCCCTGGATTACGGTACGGTGTATCATCTGCTGGTGTCGGTAATGCTCAGCGCCCAGACCACGGACGTTGGGGTCAATCGGGTGACCCCGGTGCTCTTTGCCGCTGCCCCGGACGCCTACGCCATGTGCCGCCTGTCTCAGGAGGAGCTGGAAGGGTATATCCGCCGCATCGGCCTGTACAAAAACAAGGCGAAGAACGTGCTGGCCATGTCTGCGGTACTCTGTGCACAGTACGGCGGAGAGGTTCCGGGAGACTACGACAGCCTGGTGGCACTGCCCGGCGTGGGTCGAAAAACCGCCAACGTGGTGCTGGCGGAAGCTTTTGGTCAGCAGCGCATTGCGGTGGACACCCACGTGTTCCGGCTGGCCAACCGCATCGGCTTTACGGCGGA
>JAZUDB010000188.1:0-7669 GCA_045639385.1 Anaerovoracaceae bacterium
GCAATATCCGCCGGTTCCAGCGTATCCAGGGCTTCTCGCAATCGTTTGAACTGTTTATTCTTCAGCATTTCCAACAATTGCATTTCGAGTTCCATCTCTTCCATTTTGGGACCCTCCTTTCTTTCTTAACTCAACTTTTCCACACAATAAAATGGTGAAGGCGGTGGGAATCGAACCCACGTCCGAAAACAAATCCACAAGGTTTTCTCCGAGCGCAGACGGCAGTTTATATTTCGGACAAGTGCGGCCCACCGACGCGACGCAGATTATCCTATCCCGTTAGTCCTTCCTTATACCGGGAGCTTTAAGGAAGTTTTCCTGTATAGTCGACGCCGGGATCTGTTCCTACAGGTAAAAACAGGCCGACGCGCGGTGCTGACTAAGCAGCAAATGCGAAATTGTTGTTTGTTTTATCGTTTCTTTTTAACGGGCTCTTTTTAACGCAGACTGAGCTGACTGCGGCTCGCTTACCCGGCTTCTCTGCCCCCGTCGAAACCTTTACGCCCCCACGAAAGTAACAGCCGTTACAGCTTATTTATATTAACACTGTTCCGCCGAAAACGAAACCGAAACTTAATTATTTTTCATCCGGCGGTCCATATCCCGGGCCGCATCCCGCTTGGCGATGTCTTCCCGCTTGTCGTAAAGCTTCTTGCCGCGTGCAACCGCCAAAGAAAGCTTGGCCATTCCTTTGGTCAGATAAATGTCCAGGGGAATCAGTGTCAGACCGTCCTGCGTTGTATATTCCGTAAGTTTACGTATTTCTTTCTTATGTAAAAGAAGCTTTTTCGGCCGCATGGGATCCGCATTGTAGCGGTTTCCCTGATCATAAGGACTGATGTGCATGCTGTACACGAAAACTTCGCCGTCCTTTACCTTGGCAAAGGCGTCCTTCAGGTTTACGCCGCCGGCCCTTACCGATTTGATTTCGGTGCCGGTCAGGACCAGCCCTGCCTCAAAGACTTCATCGATAAAGAAGTCATGCCGGGCCTTCTTATTGTTTGCAACGATTTTTCTGTCTGTCTTATTCATATACGCTCCCGAATTTGTTCAGCGGGAATAAACGAAGCACTACTTTTCCGACAACATCCGCCTCGGAAACCAGGCCCACGCGCTCATCGCGGCTGTCCGTGGAACCCAGCCGGTTGTCACCCATGCAGAACAGATACCCTTCCGGGATTACCGTTTCCGCCACGTTCCCGCTGGTGGTACCGTCCTTCAGATAGTCTTCCGACAGCTCCGCCCCGTTCAGGTATACTTTTCCCTCGGAAACCGCAATGCGGTCGCCTCCCACGGCAATAATCCGCTTTACCAGCAGTTTGTCACCGGAACCGTTGGATAGCGGCAGCGTGCTCTGAAAAACGATGATATCGCCTCTTTCGGGGCTTCCGAACCACTTATAGGCCTTTTTGCTGACAAACACGTAGTCCCCTTCCTGCAGCGTATTCTGCATGGAAGTCTGCCGCACGATGGTGGGCATCACCAGCTGCAGCACGATAAACGCCGTCAGCAGTGCACAGCCGATATCCTTGATCCACTCCAGGGCTTCTTTTTTCGGATCGGTCTTTGTTTTGGAAGACTTCGGCGCTTCGGAATCTTCCGGAACCTGCCCGATTTGTGCTTCTATGTTTTTTTCTTCTTCCGGTTTCATTTGAGTATTTCTCTTCCGAATAATTCTGTCTGCATGCTCTTCCAGGCCCGGGGAAGCGGTGCCTCGTAAGCATTGCCTTCGATAATAATTTTATGTGCGTGCAGCGCCTGGGTGGTCTTTCCCAGACTCCATTCGCCCCGGAGGCTCTTCAGTTCTTTTCCGCCGTATTTGGTATCTCCCACCAGCGGGTGACCCGCAAAGGAGAGATGGGCGCGAATCTGATGGCTTCTGCCGGTCACCAGCTCGATTTCCACGATACTGTACTTCCTGTCCGGAGAAACTGCCACCGGACGTACGATGGTTTCGATGTACTTTCCCCGTTCATCTTCCGGCGGGAGCACTCTGCCCACATTGCGCTGTTCGTCCTTTAAAAGCTTATTTTTCAGGTGCAGCGGCTCGGACAGATTCCCCTGAACGATGGTGTAGTAGAACTTCCGCACGTCATCCGTGTCTTCCCGGAACATGGCGGAAAGATGACGCAGACTTTCCGCAGTCTTGCCGAATACTACGATGCCCGTGGTATTCCGGTCCAGCCGATGTACCGGACTGGGCGTAAAGCTTTTTTCTGCCCGGGGATTGTATGCACCGCTGTCAATCAAGTAAGAAAGCACCTGATTGGACAGCGTATCCTTCTTTTCGTTTTTATCCCCGTGAACCAGCAGTCCAAAGGGTTTATTGACCAGAATCATATCGCTGTCTTCGTAAATCACGGAGAACTGCTTTTTGGCCCGGACGGAAGAGGTTTTCTTTTCGGACCAGGCATCCAGATCCGCATCCGCAGCGTAAATCTGCAGCACGTCGCCTTCTTCCAGGCTGTAGTCCTCTTTTACCCGCCTGCCATTGACCTTCAGATCTTTGCGCAGCAGCTTATAGACCGCGGAAAGAGGCGCATTCCGCAGATATTTCTTTAAAAATCTGTCAGCCCTCTGCCCCGCATCATTTGCAGCAATAATAATTTCTCTCATAACAACTTATTATAACATACTTTTCTTTTTTCTGCAGACAATCCGATTTGCGGTCAGATACCGCTCCGGACAGTTTATGCCTGCAGTTTTTTCCGGTAATACGGCAGAAAAACCGCCAGTGCCAGAATCATGGCTGCCGCATCTGCCAGCGGAATGGCCCAGATAATTCCCATCAGTCCGTAAAGCTTATTCATCAGAAGCATCAGCGGAATATCCGTCAATCCTTTGCGAAGAGCGGAAACAAACAGCGAGCAGCCCTTCTTTCCGGTTCCCTGGAACACGGAGATGGTCAGAAGAACGATGGTCGTGGTCGGACAGGTAAAGCAGATGTGCCGCAGGAAGGTCTTTGCATAGGCTGCCGTCGCTGCATCTTTGATGAAAAGTCTGGCCAGAATACCGCTTCCGAAGAACAGCAGCAGCGTACCGCAGCAGGCAAACAGCAGGCCGTAAGCAGCGGTTTTGCGGATAATCTCGTTCAGACGCTTTTTATTTCCCGCGGAATAATTGTAACTGACAATGGGCAGCGTTCCCTGGGACATACCCTGCGCCACCGCAAAGGCCAGAAGATCGATCTTCTTGGCAATGCCCAGAGCCGCCAGCGCTTCCGTGGAATAGGCCGCCATCAGAGGATTCAGTACGGAATTGGAGAATGTCGCCAGGGTGGAAAGCATAAAGTTGGGCAGACCTGCGGTAAGGGTGCGAAGGGAAATTTCCTTTTTCAGGGTATAATACTTCGGCCGGAAGCGAATAACCATATCGTCCTTTTTGGAGCGGATGAAAATCACAAAGTAGATTACCGCGCACACGTTGGACAGCATGGTGGCAATGGCTGCGCCCTTCACTTCCAGATGCAGGGCAAAAATAAAGATGGGGTCCAGAAGAATGTTCAGGATGCCGCCCAGCGCAACGCCGAAGCTGGCCTGTTTGGAATATCCCTGAGAGCGGATCAGATTTGCCAGCAGCGGATTGATTACCGTGGGAATCGCCCCGACGCAGATGGTCCAGAACAGATAGTCATAGGAATACTGATAGGTATCCGGACCGGCCCCCACCAGTGGCAGCAGGGTCGGTCTGGTGAAAAACACCAGCAGACTGTAAAGTCCCCCGATTAAAATCGCCGTCCAGATGCAGAACGCGGTGCATCTGCCGGCGTCTTCCCTTCGGCCCGATCCGAGCAGGCCGGAAACAACGGTGGATCCGCCCACACCGAAAAGATTTGTAATGGCTGTCAGAAAAACAAACAGCGGCAGCGAAACCGTAACCGCTGCAATCTGCTCCGGCGCATTCAGCTGACCCACAAAAAAGGTATCTGCCACATTATAAACAACGGTAATTGCCTGACTGATCACCATGGGTACGGACATGGTAAGCACTGCCCTGCCCACATCCATGGATTCAAATAATTCTTTGTTTTCGTTCTGCATTTTTTTGTTTTCATGAAAAAGCCCCGGGCCGGAAACCGATCCGAGGCTGCGTTGATACGTTTTAAATTCTACAGAGTTCCGCTGGCATTCAGCACGTTCTTGATCTTATGAGAAACCATGCTCTGCACGGCGTCGCGTGCCGGTCCCAGGTACTTTCTGGGGTCGAATTCTTCCGGATGCTCGATCAGATACTTCCGGATGGAAGCGGTCATGGCAAGACGGATGTCGGTATCGATGTTTACTTTGCAGACACCGTGCTTTACAGCTTCCAGAATCATGTCTTCGGGAACACCCTGAGCGCCCGGAATATGTCCGCCGTACTTGTTGCATTCTTCCACGAAGGAAGGAATTACGGTGGATGCGCCGTGGAGTACCAGCGGGGTATCCGGAATCAGAGAATGGATCTTGTCCAGTCTTGCAAAATCCAGATACGGTGTGCCCTTGAACTTGAAGGCACCGTGAGATGTTCCTACAGCGACTGCCAGGGAGTCCACGCCGGTTTTTTCGACGAATTCCGCAGCTTCTTCCGGAACGGTAAAGCTTGCTTCCGCTTCGGCCACCTTAACGGCATCTTCAATTCCGGAAAGCTTGCCCAGCTCTGCTTCTACCACAACACCGCGTTCGTGGGCATAATCTACCACCCTGCGGGTCAGTTCGATATTTTCTTCAAAGGGGTACTTGGATCCGTCGATCATTACGGAAGTAAATCCGCCGTCCACGCAGGCCTTGCAGATTTCGAAATCCGCGCCGTGATCCAGATGCAGAACCACGTCCAGTCCGGTATCTTCTACAGCGGCCTGTACCAGGTGAACCAGGTACGCCGGTTTTGCATACTTTCTTGCCCCTGCGGAAACCTGCAGAATGACCGGAGCCTTTTCAATAATGGCAGCGTCCACAATGCCCTGAATAATTTCCATGTTGTTTACGTTGAATGCTCCGATGGCATAATCCTTATTTAATGCCTTTTTGAACATTTCCGTTGATGTGATAAGACCCATTTGAAATACTCTCCTTAAATATAATATTTTATCTTGCTACGATTTTTACAATATCCTCAATCGTGGATTCTGCAGGAATCGTATATTTTCCGGCCATTACGGTACGGCCCAGCGCATCCTTAATGCGCAGGAATTCCTTTACAAAAACTTCTTTTTCTTCTGCGGACAGTCCCAGTTTTTCCGCAATCAGCGTTCCGGATTTTTTGGAGGAAGTTCCTTTTGGAATTTCCAGGCTGATTTCCTTGGACGTTTTGAATTCTTTCTCTTTTTCCGGGTCGTCTTCCGGTTGCGGCTCCTGTTCCGGATTGTCATCCGGCTTCTGTTCGGGATCGGTTTCCGGAGGAAGCTCCGGCGTTTCCTGAGAAGGATCCTTTTCCGGATTCAGATCCACATCGGTAAAATCGATGTCGATTTTGGTTTCCGGTCCGGATTTGGATGCCGCGTACTCCGAATATCCCATTACATCGTGCACACGCCAGAAAATAATGCCTGCAGCCAGAGCAAGCACTACAAGAATCACAAAGATGTCACTGACGCTATAGAAAAAATCTCTTATTTTTTTCATTCAAACCCCCTTGAATTCTCAACATAGGTAGATTATAGCACCCATTTCCGCCGGTTTCAAATCCGCAGTAAAAAATTCACAGGTCTTTCATATTTCAATTGACATATTTTACCATATATGTTACATTGTTCCTGACGGGACAGAAAGGTTTTTTTATGATTCGTTTTTTTATTTGTTTGATTTGGATGCTGCTTTGTCTTTTCCGGCTGTCCCGCACGGATCTGCAGTCACAGGAACTGGAAAATCTGGTGATTCTTCTGCTTCTCCCCTGCGCCCTGTGCACACAGGTACCGCTGATCTCCCGACTGGCGGGACTGGTTCTGCCCTTTCTGCTGGTCCGATTATACGGTTTCGGAGACATTCTGCTTCTGTCAGTGTTAGGCAGTGTGCTGGGTGCCGACAAGCTGCTGATTCTGTTTGCCGGTGCGGCCTGCGGCTGCGGCATCTTCTGCCTCGGAAAACTTCTTCTGAAAAAATGCGGAGCAAAGGATACCGTACCCTTTGCCCCGTTCATTTCTCTTTCGGCATTATTCGTGATGCTGGAATATCGCTCTGCCCTTTTTTTCTAGATATGCGGTAACTGCAGAACCGATTCCCAGGCAGGCGGCGGCTTCCCCCAAGCCCTCCCAGAGCATGCAGTACAGCAGATTCAGCCCCACATCCTATAGATAACGAAGCATCAGACCGATAATCACCGCGTTGGAGAGCACATTGGCTGCCGGCGCAATATATCGATATCTGCGCAGCGCATAGGTTCCCCAGGCGCCCAGAAGCGTTGCCAGACTGCCCAGAAGCGCATCTGCAATACCGTTAGGCCCCAGCATGCCGGACAAAAAACAGCCAACGGTCAGTCCGGGAACTGCCGCAGGTTCAAAAAGTGCCAGCACCACCATGGCCTCCGAGACGCGAATCTGCATCACACCGTAAGACAGCGGTGCCAGAAGCAGTGTCAGTACGGTATAGGCAGCCCCGATGGCTCCGGCTTTTACTAAGTATTCGGAAGAAATATTTTTCATAATGTCCTAGAACAAAGGAAGTCTGCGGGATACGATCACCGCCGCAAAATACAGAACCACCAGAACCGCGGCAACCGCATCCTTCTTGCCGAAATGCATGGCGTTCATGCGGGTTCTGCCCTTTCCACCGTTGTAGCATCTGGCTTCCATGGCCATGGCCAGGTCACCGGCAATACGGAAGGCCGCAACAAACAGCGGTACCAGCAGAGGCAGCAGTGCTTTTGCCTTATCTTTCAGGCTGCCGCCTTCGAAATCCGCCCCGCGGGAAGACTGCGCCTTCATAATCTTATCGGTCTCTTCCATCAGCGTGGGAATAAAACGCAGCGCGATGGACATCATCATGGCCAGCTCGTGAGCGGGAAGACCGATTACCTTCAGCGGAGAAAGAATCTTTTCCAGACCGTCGGTCAGGTGTATGGGCTTGGTGGTGAGGGTCAGCATGGAGCTGCCGAACACCAGAAGCAGCAGACGGATGGCCATAAAGCAGGCGCGGTAAATTCCGTCCATGGTAATCTTGATAATCCACCAGGTAAGAATGGGTTCTCCGGTTCCGGAAAGCATATTCACCACCATGGTGAGAATCAAGATCAGCAGAATAGGCTTAAAGCCTTTGGTTACAAAGCTCAGCGGTACTTTGGAGATTTTAATGAAAATCAGAAGGCAAAGCGCCGCAAACGCAAATCCGGTGAAGGATTTGATGAAGAACAGCGAAATCAAATACGCCAAAATGCCCAGAATTTTCGTTCTGGCATCCAGCTCGTGTACCGGAGATTCCGCCGGATAATATTGTCCTAAAGTAATATCCTTTAATGCCATTTATTTACCGAAAGCCTTTGCTATTTGTTCTACCGTTTCATCAAAAGTAAGGGTTTTTCCCACCAGCACGCCCCGCGCTTTTAACAGCTGGGAGAAGCTGGGACCCTGGGGAAGATCCAGTCCCGCCGCCAGAACGATGTCCACGCTGTTGAACACTTCCCGGGGCGTTCCGATCAGGCGGATGGTGCCCCGCTTGAGCACGATTACCTTGTTGGCAAATTCCACCACGTCATC
>JAZUDB010000189.1:0-4031 GCA_045639385.1 Anaerovoracaceae bacterium
CGTGAATTCGGAGGCGGACAATTACCGGGACGGTTCCGTGGGAGCCGGTACCGGTGCAACCATCGGCAAATATTTCGGTCTGAAGCGCTGCACCAAGTCCGGCATCGGCAGCTATGCGGTGCAGATGGGCAATTTTAAAATCGGTGCCCTGGTGGTGGTGAACGCCTTCGGTGACGTTTACGAGAACGGCCGTCAGATTGCGGGTCTGCGGGGCGCGGACGGCACCGGCCTTTGCAGCACCCTGGAAACCATGTTCGACTCGGTTTCGCTGCCGGAGAATATGTTCGTGGGAAATACCACCCTGGGAATAATTCTGACCAACGCAGCCTTTGATAAAAAGGCACTGTGCAAGATTGCATCCGTGGCCAACAACGGCTACGCCTGCAGCATCCGCCCGGTGAACACCAACGCCGACGGCGACTGCATCTTTGCCCTTTCCTGCGGAAATGAAAAAGTCTCCGCGGATCTGGCGGGAGCCGCTGCTGCGGAGGTGATGTCCGAAGCGGTGGTGCGGGCCATTCAAAACGCGGAGTCTCTCTGCGGAATTCCGGCTTACCGGGATCTGTAATTCGTCGTTTTCGCCGGCAGTCCTGCTATTCGGCAGGCTGCGCCGGCTCTTTCGGGCGGTTTTCCAGCAGCCAGGCCAGGCCCTTGGCCAGCCGGTTCTCCGGGTTGGCAAAGTGACCCCCGGGATTCTGCTGGAAGCTATGGCGGACTTTTGCGGCCTTCAGCCGCCGGTCTTCGCTGCGGTATTTGTCCCCGATGGTGCACATCCAGGGATCTTTGCTCGCGGACTCCTTGCCGCCGACACTCAGATATACCAGCCTGCCTTGCCCGGGCAGGTTCTTTTCGCTGAATTCTTCCCATCCGGGAAACCAGAGGGACCCGGAAACGCAGGCCGCGCCGGAAAATTCCGGGCAGACATACAGCGTCCACAGGGCAAAAAGTCCGGCCAGGGAATAGCCGGCAATATAAAATTCGGAGGCTCCCAAAGTCTTGCGGCAGTAGGGCAGCGCTGTATTTTTCAGCCAGTCCAGCACCTGGGGACCGCCGCCGGGAAAGGGCTTGTCGGTCTCCGCCTCCCAGGGAGAAAAATCGTAGTTCCAGTCCCGGGTCTCGAAGAAAAACAGGGTAAAATCCGCAGCGGTTTTTTCTGCGGTAAGCTCCCGGATTTTTTCTTTGTTTTCCCGGTCGTAGGAACTGATGCCGCAGAGCAGTACCGGTCCGGCATTGCCCAGAATCGTGCATTTTCGGTCATCCAGAATCAGGTCCATTGGCGGTGCCTCCCTTGTAAAACAGAACTTCGCGGGCTTTGCCGCCCGCAGAATCATTATCGTCTCTATTGTTATAGCCGAAACCGGAGAGAAAAGCAAATCCGGCGGAATATGAAAAAGAACAGTTATCGAAAAAAAAGAAGAATCAGCGGGCTGATTTTGTCCTCGCTGCTGTGCCTGGCACTCTGGGCGGGTTTCCGGATTTTTGACCGGCCTCCCGTGCCCGACGAAGAAAATTTTGTGCCGGCTAAAGTGGTCTACGTCATCGACGGCGATACGGCGGCGGTAAAACCGGAGGGTCAGACGGAGGAAATCCGGCTGCGCTTCATCGGCATCGACTGCCCGGAAAGCGCGGATAAGGACGAAACCAGGAACACGCCGGAGGGAACGGAAGCGGCCCGGCGTACCAAGGAGATCCTTTCCGGCGCCGGAAACAAGGTGTTTCTGGAGTACGACAAGGAGCGCACCGACCAGTACGGACGCACGCTGGCCTATGTGTGGATTCCGGACGGGTCCGGAGGCTACGCATGCGTGGAGGAACTGCTGCTTTCCGAGGGAATGTGCCGCACCATGCGCATTGAACCCAACAGCAAATACGCGGCCCTTTTCGAAAAGGCGGAACAGTCCGCCAAAGAAAAGAAAGCCGGCTTCTGGGGCACCGGCTTTTATCAGTGAAAATTATGCAGCTGCGGCAGTTCTGCCGCAGTTTTTATTTCTGGTTACGGAAGATTCCGAAATTGGCTTTGGCCAGCAGATAGGCCCCTGCCACGGTCAGCAGGGTTTCCGGAATCATGTAGGCGGCGTTGTAGCCGAAAGAATACACAAAGGCGGCCCAGACGCCATCCGCCAGGCTTCCCCAGATCAGAAAACCGGAGAGCAGGGCGCACAGAAAGCGGAAGAAGCAAACCGTCAGAGTTCCGGCGGCCACGCCCAGGGCCTTGTTTTTTTGGGGCAGCGCAAAGAGGCAGGCCAGTCCCAGCACCGCGTAGGCCAGCACATAATCCAGCAGCACGGAGCCCAGCAGCGCCCAGGCGGTTCCCGCAGGAGGCGCGTAGACGCCGCCCAGGGCCATCTGCAGGGCGGAATTTGCCAGTCCCGCCAGCAGACCCCATTTCGCTCCGTGGCGGAAACTGATGATAATAAAAGGCAGCATGGACAGAAGGGTCACACTGCCGCCGCTGGGCATGCGCAGGATCTTGATCTGGGCCAGCACGGTGCCCAGGGCAATCAGAATGGCGCATTCGGTAAGTATTCTGGTTTTGGAAAATCCGTTCATTAAAAAATCCCCTTTCCGGGGATGCAAAAAACTTGTGTCAGCAACTTACGCCGGTATTATCCGGATCAAGTGTAGGTATCATCTCAGCCTTTCAGCACCCTCGCCGGCACCTATTATATCACAAAAAAACAGGCGCAGCATTTGCCGCGCCTGAAATTTTTTCTTGCGGAATTATTCGCCCTGATACTTGATTCTGGAAGCCTTGTAAAGCTCTTCTCTGTATGCCGGGGTCATCCAAGAGGTTGCCATACCCATTGCGACGGGCTTGCCCGGAACTACGTAGCGGTCTACGAAGTCTCTTGCAGCCTGGCGCTGTTCTTCTTCGGTCAGTGTGGTCAGGTCAACCGGGCACTTGTAATCGGAGAGGGAGATGCAGATCTTGTCGCCGTACTTGTCGAAGAGTTCGGTGCAGTTGTTCATGGACATCGGAGCCCATGCGTCGAAGCCTGCTTCTACGAAGATGTGGCAGCGGGATTCATTGTGACCGCAGCTGTGCAGTTCGATAACCTTGCCCATATCGTGAACGTGGGATACCAGTCTCTTCATTTCCGGAAGGATGATGTTGCGGGCAGCTTCTTCAGAGAAGAACGGGGACTGCTGAGAACCCCAGTCATCGTGAATGGATACGCCGTCCAGGTTTTCATAGGTTGCAAAGCACTTGTCGATGATCTTGATGTAAAGATCTGTGGTTGCGTGCATGAGTTCCTTCAGAGCGTCTTCCTGGTCTTCGTCGATCATGGCCATGGCAGCACCTGCGAAGTCCATGAAGGAAATCAGACGTTCAAACCAGCATCCGTTGAGGAGTGTAATCTTGTTGAACTTGTCGCTGCTGAGGAAATTCTTGTTGAGTTCCTTGCTTCCTTCCCAATCCCAGCTTTCGATATCCGGGAACTTGATAACTTCTTTCCAGTCGTTTGCGTCTTCGAGAAGCGGGTTTCCGCCCTTAACCATGGATCCGCCTGCAACGGGAACATATTCCCATTCCACGCCGAACATGTCGATTCCGCCGGACTTTTCCTTGGGTTCTGCTTCAAATACGAATGCACGTGCTACGTGATCCGGAATAACGGACGGGCAGAATGTAACGCATTCATTGCCTGTGATGAACCAAAGCGGTTCCTTGTTGAGTACTGCAGAATAGTATGCTTCTTTTCTGCTTACCGGATAGTTGTAAACGGGTCTGTCTCCGGCTCTGGTGGGTTCCATCTTGACGACTTTCAGTTCGTCTTCACTGAACGGGATTTTTTTCATTTCTTCCTCCTGCTGCTTTTTACGGCATGATATTTTAATTTATACGTTTACATATTTAGATATTTATTATTTTACAACAATATTCCAAAAAAGAAAAACAAAAAAAAGGGCAAATGTGAACGCTGGGGTCCGCTGTGATAAAATAAGAGTGGATTGGGAGGTATCTTTATGGAAACCACACACGTAGAATTTTTGTACGGGAAGGGTACTCTTGCCGCAGATCTGCCCAA
>JAZUDB010000190.1:0-5399 GCA_045639385.1 Anaerovoracaceae bacterium
ATCAACATGGATCTGATTACGGGTCTTCCGGAGGAACAGCCGGAGGATTTCGAAGAAACTTTAAAGCAGGTCATGGCCCTGCAGCCGGAGAATATTACGGTGCATACCCTGGCTGTAAAAAAGGCCAGCAGGCTGATCGAAAACGACAAGGACTACAACTACCGTCAGGGTGAAATCGTGCGCGAAATGCTGGATTTCGGCGCTTCTGCCCTGGCAGAAAACGGTTACAAGCCCTATTATCTGTACCGGCAGAAACACATGACCGGCAATTTCGAAAACGTGGGCTACTGCAAAGAGGGTACGGCCAGCCTGTACAATATCCGCATTATGGAGGAGAATCAGAGCATTATCGCACTGGGCGCCGGAGGAATTTCCAAGATGTACTACAAAGAAGAAAACCGGCTGGAACGCATTCCCAACGTAAGCAACTATCAGGTTTATATCGAACGAATAGATGAAATGATCCGCAGAAAGGAAGATGGGATCTTATGATAAACATTGTAAAAGGCACAAAAGATATTCTGCCGAAAGAAAGCTACAAATGGCAGTATGTAGAAGATAAATTCCGGACCATGGCAAAGCGCTTCGGCTTTTCCGAAATACGCACGCCGCTGATCGAGCACACCGAACTGTTCAAGCGGGGCATCGGCGACACCACGGATGTGGTCAACAAAGAAATGTATACCTTCGAAATCGCAGATCGAAGCCTTTCCTTAAAACCGGAAGGCACTGCATCTGCCGTTCGTTCCTTCATTGAAAACAAGCTTTACGCGGATACGCTGCCGGCGAAGTACTATTACATTACGCCCTGCTACCGCTACGAGAAGATGCAGAAGGGCAGACAGAGAGAATTCCACCAGTTCGGCATCGAGCTTTTCGGTTCCGGCAAGATGCTGGCAGATACGGAGGTCATCAATTTCGCTTACAGTTTCCTGACGGATCTGGGCATTAAAGACCTGGAGCTGCGCATTAATTCCATCGGATGTCCCACATGCCGGGCGGAATACCGCAAGGCGCTGCAGGATTTCCTGCGTCCCAATTACGACCGTCTCTGCGGTACCTGCAAGGAAAGATTCGAAAAGAACCCCATGCGCATACTGGACTGCAAGAATCCGGAATGCAAGGAAATCGGCGTGGGTGCACCGTCCATTCTGGACTACCTCTGCGACGGCTGCCGCAGCGATTTTGAAGAATTGCAGACCCAGCTGAAGGCACTGGGCATTCCCTACGTGGTAGACCCGGGCATCGTCCGGGGACTGGACTATTATACCAAGACCGCTTTCGAGTTCGTAACCACCAGCCTGGGTTCCCAGGGAACGGTGTGCGGCGGCGGAAGATACGACAACCTGGTCAGCCAGCTGGGCGGACCGGAAACGCCGGCGGTAGGCTTTGGTCTGGGCATCGAAAGACTGCTGCTTCTCATGGAAGAAGAGGGCATTGAGATTCCGGAGCCAAGCAAGTGCGATCTGTTCATTGCCGCCATGGGCGATGCGGCCAAACGCAAGGGAATTGTTTTGGCAAATGAACTGCGCGGGCAGGGATTTAATGTTATAATAGATGTTTGTGAAAGAGGGCTGAAAGCCCAGCTGAAATATGCAGACCGGCTGAACGCAGACTACTGTGCGGTCATCGGCGACGACGAAATCGCAAAGAATGCGGCAACGCTGCGCAACATGAAGGCCTCTTCGCAGGAAGAAATTTCATTTGATAAATTAGCGGAAGCAATAAAGGGTGAGTAGTATGGATAAATTATTAAAGAGAACGGCAATGTGCGGTACGTTCCGCGCAGAACACATCGGTCAGGAAGTGACCGTCAACGGCTGGGTCCAGAAGCAGAGAAGTCTGGGCAGCCTGATTTTTGCGGACATCCGCGACAAGAGCGGCATCGTGCAGGTGGTTTTCGATGAAAACTGCACCAAGGAAATGCTGGAAAAAGCAGAAAAACTCCGCAGCGAATATTCCGTAGGCGTTACGGGCATCGTCAGAGAAAGATCCTCCAAGAACCCGGATCTTCCCACCGGCGACATCGAAATTCTGGCTAAGGAACTGTCCGTATACAGCGAATCCGAAACTCCGCCTATTTATATTAAAGACGACGACAACGTTTCCGGCGAACTGCGTCTGAAATACAGATATCTGGACTTAAGAAAGCCCATCATGCAGAATACCCTGGCATTCCGCAGCAAGATGTATCACGTCATCCGCAACTTCTACTACGAAGAAGGATTTACCGAAGTGGAAACTCCGGTACTGGCAAAGCCCACTCCGGAAGGGGCCAGAGACTATCTGGTTCCCAGCCGCGTCAATCCCGGAAAGTTCTATGCGCTGCCCCAGTCTCCCCAGCAGTTCAAACAGCTGCTGATGATCGGCGGGGTAGACCGCTACATGCAGATCGCAAAATGCTACCGCGACGAAGACCTGCGTGCGGCCCGTCAGCCGGAATTCACCCAGATCGACCTGGAAATGTCCTTCGTAGATCAGGAAGACATTCTGGAGATCCAGGAAAGATTCTTAAAGAGATTATTCAAGGAAATGCGGGATATCGACATCCAGCTGCCGCTGCCCAGAATTACCTGGGACGAAGCCATGAACCGTTACGGCTCCGATAAGCCGGACCTCCGCTTCGGATTCGAACTGCACGACCTGAAAAAATACGTGGAAAACTCTTCCTTCGGCGTGTTTACCGATGCGCTTGCCGCCGGCGGAAAGGTCATGGGTATTGACATTACCGGTCACAGCAAGGACTTCTCCCGCAAGGACGTGGACAAGATGACCGAATCCATCAAATCCTACGGCGCAAAGGGAATGGTATGGATCAGATACGAAGAAGACGAAATTAAATCTTCTGTAAACAAGTTCTTCTCTCAGGAAGAATTAAAGGCTATCTGCGGCGAATTCGACGCGAAACCCGGCGACCTGATTCTGATCGTTTCCGGTAAGAAGGAAGTGGTCTGGGCTTCTCTGGGCTTCCTCAGAAGAGACCTGGCAGGCAAACTGGGCATGCTGGATCCCAACGAATTCAAGCTGCTGTGGGTGGTGGACTTCCCCATGTTCGAGTGGTCCGACGAAGAGAACCGCTTTATGGCCATGCACCATCCGTTCACTTCTCCCAAGAAGGAAGACCTGCACTATCTGGAAAGCGGCGAATTGGATAAGATCTACGCAGATGCCTACGATATCGTAATCAACGGTTACGAAGCAGGCGGCGGTTCCATCCGAATCCATGACAGCCAGCTGCAGCAGAAGATTTTCGAAGTTCTGCAGCTTACCGAAGAAGAAATCCGCAATCGTTTCGGATTCTTCATCGACGCATTCAAGTACGGCGCACCGCCTCACGGCGGACTGGCCTTCGGTCTGGACAGACTCTGCATGCTGCTGGTGGGCACGGACGATATCCGTCAGGTAATCGCATTCCCGAAGAACCAGAACGCACAGTGCGTCATGTCCGATGCACCGACCACCGTAGATCAGAAGGCACTGGACGATCTGTCCATCGATGTTCAGAAGCATGAATAAGCAGGAATTCGAAGAACTGTACCAAAAGCTGGACGAATACGTAAAAGCCAACGTAAACGAGCATCGCTACCAGCATACGCTGGGTGTGGTGCGGGCTGCGGAGTACTATGCAAAGAAGTACGGGGCAGATCTTTATAAGGCAAAACTGGCCGCCATCTTCCACGACGCCTGCAAAAACGACGTGGCTGGTCTGGAACACGGTGAGGCAGCCGCAGCGCTTCTGGAAGAAAAATTCGGGGTAAAGGACGAAGAGATCCTTCTGGCCATCCGGAATCACACCCTGGGCCGCATTGAACCCTGTCTGCTGGAAAAGGTAATTAAGCTGGCGGATCTTCTGGAGGATACCCGCACCTACGAAGACGTTCCCATGTACCGGGCTATGGAGGAAGAAACTTCGGACATCGACCTGGTTTATCTGGAGCTTTTAAAGCGCCAGCGGAATTTCCTGATTCAGAAAGGCATAGAATACGACAAACGCACCGACGAAATTATTGCGTACATGGAAGGAAAGAGACAAATGACAAACAGAGACATTGCGCTGTTTATCGCTTCCGAACTGGACAAAAGAAAAGCGCAGGACATTACCATTATCGACATTGCGGAAAAATCCGGTTTCGCGGACTTCTTCGTAATCGCCACCGCTTCCAGCCTGCGTCAGCTGCAGGCTCTGTCCAATTATACGGAAGATAAACTAGCCGAAATCGGCATCATTCCCCGCCATATCGAAGGAAAAGGGGACTGCGGCTGGATTCTGATGGACTATAACGATGTGATCGTGAATCTGTTTACGGCAGAACAGAGAGATCATTACAATATTGAAAAAATCTGGAATGACTGCATCAGAGTGGATTTTGAACCTGAAAAGGAGCAATAAAAATGAACAGAGATTATGAATTTAAAAGCATTGAAGCAAAATGGCAGAAATTCTGGGAAGAAAACGATCTGTTCCATGTAACGGAAGCCCCGGAAAAACCCAAGTATTACTGCCTGGAAATGTTCCCGTATCCCAGCGGTAAGCTGCACATGGGTCACGTGAGAAACTACTCCATCGGCGACGTGGTAGCCAGATACAAGAAGATGAACGGCTTCAACGTGCTGCATCCCATCGGCTTTGACTCCTTCGGTCTGCCGGCGGAAAACGCTGCCATCAAGAACGGTTCTCATCCGGCAATCTGGACTTCTTCCAACATTGCGGAAATGGAAAAGCAGCTTCGTCAGATGGGTCTGTCTTACGATTGGGACAGAGAAGCCTGCACATATAAAGAAGAATACTATCACTGGATGCAGTGGATCTTCATCCAGTTCTATAAAAAAGGACTGGCATACAAGAAGGAAAACCCGGTCAACTGGTGTCCTTCCTGCGCCACCGTTCTGGCCAACGAGCAGGTTGTGGACGGCTGCTGCGAGCGCTGCCACTCCGAAGTAACAAAGAAAAACCTCTCCCAGTGGTATCTGAAGATCACCGATTACGCAGACCGTCTGCTGGACGACCTGGACAATATGCCCGGCTGGCCGGATAAGGTAAAGACCATGCAGCGGAACTGGATCGGCAGAAGCGAAGGTACCGAACTGGACTTTGACGTAGACGGCATGGATCTGAAGCTGCGCGTATTCACCACCCGTGTGGATACACTCTTCGGAACATCCTTTATGGTTATTTCTCCGGAGCACCCCAAGCTGGACGAACTCATTTCCGGCATGGAACAGGAGGAAGCCTGCCGCGCATACTGCGAAAAAGTAAAGCATATGAGCGATATCGAGCGTACTTCCACCAGCAAGGAGAAGACCGGCGAATTTACCGGCAGATACGCCGTAAACCCGCTGACCCACAAGAAGATGCCGATCTTTATTGCGGACTACGTACTCATCTCTTACGGTACCGG
>JAZUDB010000191.1:0-3109 GCA_045639385.1 Anaerovoracaceae bacterium
TATATGAAACAATCCAACATGAATGACGAGGACATAAATGTTTTTTCTTTTATTAAAGAATGTGGTTATTCTTCGAAGTATATAGATATTTTAAAAGAAAAAATAAAGGCGGAATATCCTGTTTATAGAGGAGAAAAAAAGTATATAGATTTTTGTAAAAAGAATAATAACCTTTAAAATCCGCAAGGATGGAAAAGCGAAAGCTTTCATTTTCGGTTATTCTGTTACTGAAGGACGGTGAAACGAATGGGTTACAGAGAAGACATGGTACGCTGCCGTGAATATATCAGCGAACATTCCGCGGAGGATCTGACCGCGGAGAAGCTGGCGGACGTCTTCGGGTATTCCTTCTTTCACTTCTGCCACGTTTTTACAAGCTGCAACGAAATGTCCGTGGGCGAATATCTGCGGGACGTGCGGCTGTCTAAGGCTGCGGCAGAGATTGTCAACGGCTCTTGCAGACGAACTGGAAGCCAAATATTTGAGAAAATGATAGATAAATATGTCCTTGTGTCGACAAAAGTGTCGACAAACGAGTATGAAAAAACCGCAGACCCTTGAAATCTGCGGTTTTCTTTTGGCGGAGGACATGGGACCGTTCAGACTTCGCCTGCGGCTCGTCTTCACGTGAACCTCGCGTGGGTTCTCGTCCCACATGTATTTGCAAAACAAAAAGCACCCTGTTTGGGTGCTTTTCATTTTGGCGGAGGACATGGGACTCGAACCCACGGGGCCTTCTCAGCCTTACTCGCTTTCCAGGCGAGCTCCTTAGCCACTCGGTCAATCCTCCATGCTTAGTTGCGGTCCTGCATTTGCAGGTCTTATTCAATTGCGCTTGATTAGTGTACAATAATCGACTACAAAATGCAAGCGTTTTGTGATAATCTATAAGAAGAAAATATCGAAATACACGGAGGTGTTTATGAAATACGTACATTACAATCAGGGAACCTGCAGCAGAAGCGTCAGCTTTGAGCTGGAGGACGGCAAAATTCACAATGTTTCCTTCGAAGGCGGCTGCAACGGCAACCTGAAGGCCATCTCCAAGCTGGTGGAGGGTCAGGATCCCCAGACCGTAATCGCCATCTTAAAGGGCAACGACTGCGGCGGCAGAGGAACGTCCTGCGCAGACCAGTTTGCAAAGGGCCTGGAAGGTGCATTAAAGAAAGAAGCAGAGAGAGCGGCACAGCAGTAGATTTTGCAGAAACTCATTGAACAAAAACTGCAGGAACTGAAGGCCAACTTCCCCGAAAATCCGGAGTTCCGGTCCTGGCTTTCCAAGAGCGATATCTGGGGCTGGATTCACGGATCCTTCCGCATTGAGGGTCGGCCCGTGGGCCGTTCGGAAGCAGTGGACCTGGTGGAGGGCAGAATCCGCGAGGAGATGCCTCTCTCTTCCTATGCGTTTGTTCAGAATTATCAGAGCGTGTACGCCGACATGAGGGCCTGCATCTACATGCAGACGTCCTTAACCCCGGAGCTGATCTGCCGCTGGGCAAAGATGCTGCAGGGGCTTTCGGAGGACACGCCGGACGAGGATCTGTACCGGAAGAACCGGGCCATCGTCTACGAGTGGGAACTGATTCCCGTGGAGGAGGACAAGGTGCGTTCCGGGGTGAAATCTCTGGTAAAGCAGTACAACCGCAGCCTGGAAAATCCGGACATGGACCCGCTGGAGCGGGCGTCCATCTTCCATCTGCAGCTCTTAAAGCTGTACCCCTTCGGGGAAGAGACCCTGACCGCGGCGCTGGCAGTGCTCATGTTCAGCCTGCTGCAGCAGGAACTTCCCATTCCGGAGCTGACGGTGGATGACCGGGCCTACAATACGCTGGTGGCGGATTTTGTGGACAGCGGCAGCGCGGAACCCTTTACCCGCATGCTGGAACGCAGCGTATACAACCGGCTGGAGACCGTGGTGTCTCTGGCAAAACAAGCAAGAGAAAATGAATAGAGACGAAATCGCAGAAAAACTGGCAGTCATTCTGCCTGAGAAAAATATCATCAAGGACTGCCCCATGGCAAAGCACACCACCTTCCGCTGCGGCGGCAATGCGGCGCCTTTTGTTGTGGCGGACAGCATCCAGCAGCTGCAGGCTGTGGTGGCGCTTTTGAACGCTTCCGGCATGCCCTGGTTCGTGCTGGGCAACGGCAGCAACATCCTCTTTACCGACGGCGGCTACGACGGCGCGGTACTGAAGCTGGGTAAGGATTTTACGGAGATCATCGCAGACGGCACGGATCTTCTGGCCGGTGCAGCGGTGACCCTGCCTTACCTTTCCAAGGTGGCGGCGGCCAATCATTTAACGGGCCTGGAGTTTGCCTGCGGCATCCCGGGCAGCGTGGGCGGCGCCTGCTTTATGAACGCGGGAGCCTACGACGGCACCATCGGCGGCTGCGTAAAAACCGTGGTGGTCCTGACGCCGGAAGGGGAGCTTCTGGAATACGACGTATCCGAGCTGGAATATTCCTACCGGCACAGTCACTTTATGACGAGCGGCGAAATTATTTTAACCGCCCGCTTTGCCCTGGCCTACGGCGACCAGGAAGAAATCCAGGCGAAAATGGATGATCTGAACGCAAAGCGCAAGGCCAAGCAGCCCGTCAATTATCCCAGTGCGGGCAGCTTTTTCAAGCGTCCCGAAGGATACTTTGCCGGCGCCCTCATCGAAGGCGCGGGACTGAAGGGCTACCGGCTGGGCGGCGCAGCGGTCTCGGCCCTGCACGCAGGCTTTATCATCAACGAGGACAACGCCACCGCATCCGATGTGCTGGCCCTCTGCAAATACGTGCAGGATACCGTCTGCGAAAAGGACGGGGTACTGCTGGAACCGGAAGTGAGGTTCGTGGGGAAATAATGGAACTTCTGATCATTACCGGCATGTCCGGCGCAGGCAAATCCAAGGCGGTGGCCTGCATGGAAGATCTGGGCTACTATTGCGTGGACAATCTTCCGCCCATGATGCTTCCTCAGCTTCTGGATCATCTGAAAAAAGACCCGTCCATCGAAAAGGTGGCCTTTGTTGCGGACATCCGCGGCAGAGACTTTTTCAAGGACCTGGGTACCACCCTGGCGGCTTTGGATGCCGGGGGCACAGAATACAAAATCATG
>JAZUDB010000192.1:0-3573 GCA_045639385.1 Anaerovoracaceae bacterium
TTCATGGGGTTCCTCCTAATCGATTAAATCGTAAAGTTTGTACAGGGCAATGATGTTGCCCAGGGTTAATTTATTTCCGAAAAGCTGCCGGTACGTGGCAGTTTTTTCTTTTCCTTCGGCCTTGAGTTTGTCCAGTTTTTCAACGGTTTCGGCGTACTGCGACAGCACCGCGGAAAGCATGGCCTCGAATTGTTGTTCGCGTTGGGACATGGGAGTGGAGCTATTCATACTGACCCTCCTCTTCTGCCGCCATTTTATCCGGCTGCGCGGAAAAGTCGTAGGTTACGAGATTGCTTTCGCTTGGCTTCTCGGTAAAACTGGAAGGTCCGCCAACACCAAAGTATTTCTCGAAGAAGTCTTTTAACCTGGTGATTACGCCTTCTTTTTTCTTTGCCCGATTTCCGCCGCCGAATCGACTCGCCGGAGGAAGGATCTTCTCAATGTCGGTTCCGATTACTTTAATTTCGCCTTCGCGGAAAGAGTTTTCAAGGAACTTGCGGGTTTCCGCCTCTTTCAGTTTTTCCTCTTGGATGATGGCAGTAAGGTCCTTTTCGCGCTGCGCAGCCACGAAATTGTGCCACTCGGTAAGAACATCATCGATGTCGTTAATGCCCGCGATAAAGGTTTCTATCAGCTTCTTTTTGCTGCGCAGTTCCGGAGAAGAATCCACCGCTTTATTGATAGTGATTAAAACTTCCTTGTCCTTGCAATGACTGTCGTGGAACTTCTTCACAAGCAGAAGAATGTAATCGATATTGATTTCAATCTGTTTGACCAGCTCTATTTCGAAGACGATATCGTCATTGATGTCTTCCTTTTCGCCGCCGTCTTTCCGGTGCTTCCAATCGTCGTAGAGGTCCTGATACCGACCCAGATAATCCTGGAAATCACGCTCGGAAAGAATCTCCATCCCAACGAATTCATCGAAAGAACTCAAAAGATTTCGCATGCGAAGAATCGCGCCGAACAATGCAATAAAAGCTTTCTGATTCTTTTCTCCGATAATCCGCGGCTCCGACAGCGGATACTTTGCAGTCAAATCTGCAATCAGATCCACATAGCCCGGATGCCGGGAACCGTTGGAATCCTGATATCCATAGTAATAATCGCCGAAGCTTTGCATCAGCACGATACCGCCGGCATCCTTATCGCCGAACAGCGAAATAGCTTCGTCTACTCGCTTTTGTAAGTTACGGAAGCATACGATATTACCGAAGGTCTTGATACTGTTCAGGATTCTGTTGGTACGGCTGAACGCCTGAATCAGACCGTGCATCCGCAGGTTTTTATCCACCCAAAGAGTGTTCAGCGTGGTTGCATCAAAACCGGTAAGGAACATATTAACCACAATCAGCAGATCCAGTTCTTTGTTCTTCATGCGAAGAGACACGTCTTTGTAGTAGTTCTGGAACCGGTCCCCGTCCGTGGAATAATTGGTGTGGAACAGCTGGTTATAGTCCTTGATGGCGGCATCCAAAAAGTCTCTGCTGGGCTGATCCAGTGCAGAAGTATCCTCGGAATTTTCTTCACCCAAAAGACCATCTGCCTCGGCTTCGTTGGCACCGTAACTGTAAATTACCGCAATGCGAAGCGCTTTGGACGGGTCTGCCTCCATCTGCTTTTTGAACTCTGCATAATAGAGTTTTGCCATCTGCACAGAAGAAACCGCAAAGATGGAGTTAAATCCGCTGACCCTCTGCTTTGCCTTGATTTCGTCCACTTTGCCTCGATCTGCAGACGCAACTTCCGAAATGTTCTGCAGCACGCTCATTGCATAAGTTTTGTTTCCCCGATAGGTCTTCTGGTCGAAATGGTCCAGAATATACTGGGTTACCAGAGATATTCTCTGCGGTGCCATGAACGCCTTTTCACGGTCGATATCCCAGACGTCTTCGTCTTCGATATCTTTTTGTGAGTCCATCGTTTTGATGTAGTCTACCCGGAAAGGAAGTACGTTCTTGTCGTTGATGGCATCTACAATCGTGTATGTATGAAGCTGATCCCCGAATGCCTGGTCGGTGGTAAACAGTGCATTGGTATGGTTGGAAGCAACGTTTGCGGCAAAAATCGGCGTACCGGTAAAACCGAAAATATGATACTTCTTAAAGCTCTTGGTAATGGCCGTATGCATATCGCCGAACTGGCTGCGGTGGCATTCATCGAAAATAATGACCACATGCTTCTGATATACTGCATGGCCCGGGTTTTTCTTAATAAAAGTGGAAAGCTTCTGGATGGTTGTAATGATAATATGACAATCATCGTTCTCCAGCTGCTTCTTTAAAATGGCGGTAGAAGTATTGCTGTTGGCCGCGCCTTTCTCGAAACGGTCGTATTCTTTCATGGTCTGGTAGTCCAAATCCTTGCGATCGACGACAAACAATACTTTGTCGATGTAGGGCAGATTAGAAGCCAGACGAGCAGCCTTAAAGGTTGTAAGCGTCTTGCCGGAACCGGAGGTGTGCCAGATATATCCACCGCCCGCCACATGACCGTATTTCTTGTAATTCGTTGCAATTTCAATGCGATTCAAGATACGTTCCGTTGCGGTAATCTGATAAGGACGCATCACCATCAGCATATTTTCGGAAGTAAAAATACAGTACTTCGTCAGAATGTTCAGAATGGTATGTCTTGCAAAGAACGTACGGGTAAAGTCGATCAGATCCGGAATAACAACATTATTGCTGTCAGACCAATATGAAGTGAACTCGAAGCTGTTGGACGTCTTTTCCTTCTTTGTGCCCGCTGCCGCTTTATTATCTTTAATCGCGTTGAAACGAGTGCTGTTGGAGTAATACTTGGTATTCGTTCCGTTGGAGATAACGAAAATCTGTACGTACTCGAACAAACCGCAGCCAGCCCAGAAAGAATCACGCTGATAACGGTTGATCTGATTGAAAGCCTCCCGAATGGCAACGCCGCGCCGCTTCAGTTCGATATGAACCAGCGGGAAACCGTTGACCAGAACGGTTACATCGTAGCGATTGTCGTGCTTTGCACCTTCTGTCGTACCGATTTCGTACTGATTGATTACCTGCAGAAAGTTATTATGAACGTTTTTCTTATCAATTAAGGTTATATTCTTGCTGGTTCCGTCGTCTCTTTTCAGAACCTGAATATTGTCTTCCTGGATCTTTCTTGTCTTCTCGACAATGCTTTCATTCTGATTTGCAATGCAGTCGCCAAAGAAGCGGTCCCACTCGGAATCGGTAAAAGTGTAGGAATTGAGCACAGAAAGTCTGCTGCGCAGATTCGCAATCAAATCCTTTTCGGAACGAATGGTCAGATACTCATACCCCTGCTCGGTAAGCATGCGGATGAACTCTTTTTCCAGTTCCGCTTCGCTCTGATAGCTGTCGGAGCGAGCTTTGACCGGCTCATATTCCGTTACAACCGTATTTTCAGTTGTTTGTGCTACTATGTTGAAATAGGACATTACATCACCTCAAAAGCAGAGATACCACAATCGCTATAACGGCCATGATTGCAGCGAATATATCAACGATATAATTTTTATCTTTCATTTTCTCGATTTCAATACCCGCCATTCGAAATAGCTGAGCCAGAACC
>JAZUDB010000193.1:0-28323 GCA_045639385.1 Anaerovoracaceae bacterium
ATGGTGGAGAACGGCGAAAGCCTGACCGCGGATGCCCTCTGCGAAAAGTACCTGGAGCTGAACAAGCTCTACTTCGGTCCGGAAATGATTTCCGACCCGGGCATTGCGCTGGAATGGGCCAGAATCCCCCATTTCTTCTACAATTACTACGTATTCCAGTATGCCACCGGATATTCCGCGGCAGTGGCCATTGCCAGCCGCATTCTGGAAGAGGGCGAGCCTGCGGTGCAGGACTACAAGAAGTTCCTCTCCTCCGGATGCTCTGCGGATCCGATTTCTCTCTTAAAGATTGCCGGCGTGGATATGAGTTCTCCGGAACCGGTGAACGCTGCGTTAAAGCTTTTCGGCGAACTGGTAGACGAACTGGCGGCGCTGCAGGAAGAAGAATAGGGTAAGACCATGAAAGAACTGGAAACCAGAAGACTGAAATTAAGAAAAATTACCGCCGCGGATACCCAGACCAATTTCGATACCTGGGCTTCCGATCCGCAGGTTACCGAATATCTGACCTGGAACCCCCACGAATCCGTGGAGATTACGGAAAAAATCGTGGCATCCTGGCTGGAAGACTATGAAAAGGAAGACTGCCTGCGCTGGGGCATTCAGCGCAAGTGGGACAAAAAGCTCATCGGCATGATCGATATCGTGGGCTATCATCACGGCGCACCGGTCATCGGCTGCTGCTCCGGTAAAAAATACTGGAATCGGGGCTACATGACCGAAGCCTGCCGGGCGGTGGTGGAAGAACTCTTCGCTCTGGGCTTCGGCACGGTGGTAATCGAGGCCATGAAAGACAATATCGCCAGCAACCGGGTCATCGAAAAGGTGGGCTTTACCAAGGTGCTGGAATATACCCAGGAGAAGATTTCGGAGGCAAAGCCTTACTCTGCGGAGATGAATTCCTACCGCATCTGGAAGGACGAAGAGACCCGCTATGAATGGCTTCGCACCAGCAAACTCTGCCCGGTCTGCGGCAAACAGCTGCTGGACGACCCTTACGAAATCTGCGCCGTCTGCGGCTGGGAAAACGACCCGGTGCAGCGCAAAGATCCTGCATTTGCCGGCGGCGCCAATAAGATGAGCTTAAACGAGGCACGGATTGCCTATCAGGAAGGACGGAAAATCCAATGAAGAAAAAGACGAAAAATCTGCTTCTGGTTGTTTTGATTCTGGGACTGCTCTTTGTACGGACCTATCTGAGCAATTTAAACGGCGGAAATGATCCGGCAGATCCGGGCAATGACCCCGGCATCGAGCACGATATCGACGATCCCGGCCAAGATCCCGGAACCGAAGATCCATCCGGCGGAAACGAAGATCCTTCCGGGGAGGAAAAGAATCCCGCCATCGAGTGGTTTGAAAAAGAATTCGGTTTTTCTCCCGACAAGCTGAAATTCCGCAGCAGCAAACTGTGGAACGATCATTACGATAAGCACGGCAAGGACATGGGCTTTAAAAACAGAGAAGCTTATGCCGCAGCTGCCGTGGAGGTAGTGAAAAATCCCGAGAGCCTGCACAAGACCGAGAAAGAGGACGGCGACTATTGTTTCTACGTGAAGGACACCAACGAGTTCGTGGTGGTCTCCAAGGACGGTTATATTCGAACTTATTTCCTGCCCGACTCGGGTATAAAGTATTACAATAAACAGTAAAAATGCTGGGAAATGCGGTAAATGCCCTGGCCATTCTGGCGGGCGGCACCATTGGGCTGCTGTTTAAAAAGTTCATAAAGGAAAGCTGGACGGACACCCTGAACAAGGGCATGGGTCTGGCGGTGCTGGTCATCGGCATCAACGGGGTCATTGCCAACATGATGCAGCTGGAAGGCGGAAAGCTTTCCTCTTCCGGCGAACTGCTGCTGGTAATTTCTCTGGTAGTGGGCGGTCTGACCGGCGAGCTTCTGCGTCTGGACGAGCGGCTGGACCGTTTCTCCCGGAAGGTGGAGCAGAAGTTCTCTAAGGGGGGCTTTGCGGACAGCTTTATGTCTGCCACCGTGCTCTTTGTGGTAGGCGCCATGGCCATTCTGGGACCCATCGAGGAAGGCCTGACGGGAAATCACACCATTCTTTTCGTGAAGGCTACCCTGGACGGGGTGAGCGCAGTGGTATTTGCCAGCACCCTGGGTTATGGGGTGCTGTTTTCTGCCGTCCCGGTGTTTCTCTACCAGTCCGTATTCTGGGCCCTGGCAGGGGTGGTACAGCCATATCTGGCGGAAGGTCCGCTGCTGTCCCAAATCTGCATGGTGGGCTACGCCGTGATTATCGGCATCGGCTTCAACTTTATTTTAAAAGACAAGATTAAAACCCTGAACCTGCTGCCCTCCGTTCTGGTGCCGGCAGTATGGTATCTGATTACGTCACTGCGATGAATTACAAAATACGTCTGATCGAGGCAAAAGACAATTCCTCTGTGGAAAATGTCATACGTTCCTGCCTGATTGAATTCGGGGCCAATCACGAGGGTACCGCCTGGGCGGACCCGGATTTGGGCCGCTTTTCGGAAATTTACAATACCCCGGGAAACGCCTATTGGGTGGCGGAAGACGAAGACGGCCGCATTGCGGGCGGAACCGGCATCGGCCGCCTGGAAGGCGCGGAAGGAGTCTGCGAACTGCAGAAAATGTACTGCCTTCCCCTGGCCAGAGGCACCGGCATTGCCGGACAGCTGATAAATATCGCCCTGGAATATGCGGCCCGATACTACAGCCGCTGTTATCTGGAAACCCTGGAGAACATGAAGGCGGCACAAAAATTCTATGAAAAGCACGGGTTTGTGCGCATTTACCAACCTGTGGTACAGACCGGTCATTACTGCTGCGATGTGTTATACATCCGGGAGTTAAGCGATATAAAAGAAAATTTGAAGGAGAAAATGCTATGAGCAGCACTTCCGAAAAAACAAAAAACATGGTGATTACCGCCATGTTCATAGCTCTGATTATTGTCATGTCCTTTGTTCCGGGGCTGGGGTATATTCCCCTGGGCTTCATGAACGCCACCATCATACACATTCCGGTGATTATCGGCGCCATCGTCCTAGGACCCAAAACCGGCGCGCTGCTGGGCCTGGCTTTCGGCCTGAGCAGCATGATCCACAATACTCTGAGCCCAAATTTGACATCCTTTGTCTTCTCTCCGTTTTATAGTGTCGGCGAAAACAGCGGAAATCTGTGGAGCGTGGTCATCAGCATCGTGCCCCGGGTTTTAATCGGTGTTGTAGCTTATCTGGTATACCGGGCGGTAAATAAGACCGGTAAGCAGAATCTTGCCCTGGCGCTGGCCGGTCTGGCCGGTTCTATGACCAACACCATTCTGGTCATGGGCGGAATTTACGTATTCTTCGGTGAAAGCTACGCGGCAGCCAAAGGTCTGGGCTTTGAAGCCCTGTTCGGCGTTATTATGGGCGTGGTGGCCACCAACGGAATTCCGGAAGCCATTGTAGCGGCAATCTTAACCGTTCCCCTCTGCAGAGTGCTCTTTAAGGTCAGCAAATCCGGAAGATAAGAGAATTTCTTTCCTGCACAATTTTTCTTTGCATTTACGCGGCAAGAGTGATACTATAATGTTATAATTTTATAACTATGTGGTAGAACTATGTAATTATCCGAAATATACCGGGCTCTGCTGCGTAGAATCGATATTAATGTTTCATTAATATATAAAGTTATTGTACAGGAGGTAATAATGAATAGACCTAGTTTCCCATACCAGCCGAAGGAACTGGAAGTCGTCGATGAAGTGGCTTCTTTATTCGGTACAAAGACTCTGGTAAAGAATACACCGGTCACATTAAGACGAAATGCTGAAGCCATGTTTTTCGAGAAACAACCGTTCTTCATGGCACAGGGTTCTCATTTCAGAACTTTTACAGCAGGAATCTACACCAATAACCTCGGAAGAGGACACGGCGCAGACATTGTGGATGCGTTCGGAATTCATTGGAAGTATGAACCGACTGCAGGCGGGTCCATCGTAGTCGGCGGAGATCCGAAAATTCCGGATCTGGAACATTGGCAGGACTATATCCAAATGCCCGATATCGACAGCTGGGATTGGGAGGGCGCTGCAAAGGCTGCAAAGCTTGACCCCAGATTCCCGACCTACTTCTCCTTCTCCAATGGTTTCTGGTTCGAAAGACTGATTTCTTTCATGGACTTTATGCCGGCGGCAATGGCTCTGATCGATGACGAGCTGACCGACAGCCTCAACGACCTGTTCGATGCAACCACAGAACTGGGCTGCAAGCTCGTTGATAAGTTCTGTGAATACTTCCCGCAGATGGACTGCATCGAAGTACACGATGACTGGGGCTCCCAGAAGGCTCCGTTCTTCTCCTCTGACGTAGCAGAAGAACTGTTCGTTCCGCACATGAAGAAGTTCACCGACCGCGTTCACGCAAACGGCAGAGTCGCAATGCTCCACTCCTGCGGACACAACGTAGACAGAGTTCAGTCCTACATCAATGCAGGATTCGACTACTGGACACCGCAGACCATGAACGATGTCAAGAAACTCTACACAGAATTCGGCGATAAGATCGTTATCGGCGTATTCCCCGAAGAGCAGAACATCGCACAGCTTCCGGAAGCTGACCAGAGAAGAATTGCAAGAGAATTCGCAGACTTCTACAACCAGCCCGGAAAACCCGCAACCCTGGGAATCACAGGCGAAAGAATGGTTACCCCGGTATTCATGGAAGAACTCTATGAGTACACAAGAAAGCTTTATTTAAACAGATAATTATTTTTAGTTTATTAATAAACGGAGGAAGAAAAATGTCTATTGAAAATGTAAAGGAATTAGTTATCAAGGGAAAGAGCAAGCTCGTAGGAGCAGCAGCTCAGGAAGCTCTGGATGGCGGCGCAACCGCAGCAGAAGTTCTCGCAGCAATGATCAGTGCTATGGACGTTGTTGGTGAAAAGTTCTCCGCAGGCGAAATCTTTGTTCCGGAAATGCTCGTTGCAGCAAAGACCATGAACAAGGGTATGGAAGTTATTAAGCCGCTGCTCGCAGGTGCAGACGTAGAATCCCTCGGAAAGTGCATCATCGGAACAGTTAAGGGCGACCTTCACGACATCGGCAAGAACCTGGTTACCACAATGATTGGTGCAGCAGGATTCGACACAATCGACCTGGGCGTTGACGTTCCGGCAGAAAAGTTCATCGAAACCATCAAGGCAAACCCGGATGTTAAGGTTGTAGCACTCTCTGCTCTTCTGACAACAACAATGCAGTCCATGGCTGACACCGCAAAGGCAATCAACGAAGTTAAGGGCGACTACAACTTCAAGCTCATCGTTGGCGGAGCTCCCATTACCCAGGAATTCGCAGATCAGATCGGTGCAGACGGATACTCCATCGATGCAGGCGCAGCAGCAGTTCTCGCAAAGAGCCTTGCATAATCGAAAACCACAATTTAAAAGAAGTCCCGGAAGAGAAAAATCCCTTCCGGGATTTTTTTATGGGACGATTCTTTCGAAGGGATGTTTCCCGGCACAAAAAAGACCGCGCATCTGCGCGGTCTTTTCTTTTCTGTAATAATCGGTACTACTTTGCGGGGTTTCCGAAGATTCCGTCTCTGTATGCTCCGATGTATTCCATGCAGTAGTCGTCCATGCCGAGGCAGGCTTCTGTTGCATAGATCATACCCATCATGTCTCTGTTGAGCGGGTCAAGAACGGCACTGTCCATACCGGCCTTCATGGAGAGTACTACGAATGCCTGGTTAACGAGCTTTCTTACCGGCAGGTTGAAGCTGATGTTGGAAACTGCTCCGGTGATGTGGATGGTCGGATACTGTTCCTTGATGCTGGTCATAACTTCTTCTACCATGGAGATTCCGTCTTCTGCGGTGCAGAGCATTTCTACCAGCGGATCGATGTGGATTCTGTTCGGCTTGATTCCGTACTTCTTTGCCTGTGCCATGATGTCATCGAATACCTTGAGTCTGTCTGCTGCGGTCTTCGGAATTCCGTCGTTTCCGTTCAGAAGAGCAACAACTTCCCACTTTGTATCAGCGATAACCGGGAATACAACTTCCATCTTGTCTCCTTCGCCGGAAACGGAGTTGATGAGACCCGGCTTGTTGCAGTACTGCATGCATTCGATGCAGGTGTGTGCGTTCGGGCTGTCAATTGCGATCGGTGTGTCGGTTACGGACTGTACCAGGTCGATGAGCCAGTGCATGGTTTCTACTTCGATTTCGTCGGCTACGGATGCGCAAACGTCGATATAGGTTGCGCCTGCTTCTGCCTGAGCCTTTGCGAGGTACTTGATGCGTTCTTCGTCCTTTTCTTCAATTGCCTTTGCAACGGAAGGGATGGATCCGTTAATCTTTTCTCCAATAATAATCAATCTTGTGTCCTCCTTGATATATGATTATTTAATTCCGAAATTGTGAAAGAACCGGTCAGAAAAAGCTGCTGACAGTCCTGATAAAATTATAAAATTCTTTTGCGGATTACACAACCTCAATTTCGGCGAATATTCGGATAATTACAAAAAAACGCAGGAAAGAACCTGCGTTTTTCGGTTATTTTCATATGTCTCCGGCTGAATGATTGATTTATTCCTCGGTGTCGGAATCTTCAGAGATAAAATGCATGTGGTCATCGATGTCCAGACGAATCTTGGAGGCGATAAAATCCACGTCCTTGATGATTTCGTCGATCTGCGGTTCGGACAGACCGTAGGAGCGGAGTCGAATCTTGGTGGTGTAGTCACAGATTTCCTTGGCGGAAATGTCCTGTACGGCGCCCAGATGCACGGCGTTTACCGCAATGGCCGGGAAGGGGAGGAACTGGTATTTCTGCAGCTGCGCCTCTTCCTTGGGAATCTCCAGGTTGTAGTCCTTGCAGACTTCGTTCAGGGTGGAGTCAAAGGCGGAAGCATCCAGGGTAAGGCTCTTGATCAGTCTTTCTGCAACGAATCCGGCATAGTTCGGATAATCCAGATAGGACTGAACGTTTACCCGGGTAAAGGCCAGCAGCAGGGTGGAACGCTTGAAAAGAGTTTCGCCGAAAAGTTTATCGGCCTGACGGAAAAATTCCTTGGCTCTCTCTTCCAGTATCTCCTGGTATACCACGTCGGCAAGATTGTCCAGAGACTTAAAATGATAAACAATCATGCCTAAATTGACATTTGCTACCGTTCCGAGCTGTTTGTAAGTTGTGTTGTTGAACCCGTGCTGGTAAAACAAACCGCGCGCGCATTCCGATATTTTGTGCTTGGTTTTGTTTCCTGCTTCGTAAGTACCCATTGCTTTCCTCTTTTCGAATATAGTCAAGACAAATTATACACAAATTTGTTAAAAATGACAAGCTTTTGCTGCAAATTGTACTGCAATTGTACCATATTTACAAATTGATAATTTTATGTTGAAAAAAATGGCTGAAAATAGTATCATTACTCTGTAATTGTGTAAAATTATAAAAAGATTTATTAGGAGGAATCGTAATGGTTTCAGCAGAAATCGCACAGGCAAAGAAAAAGAATTTTGAGCAGACCTGGGATCGCCAGCCGCACGGTTGGGTTCCGGTAATGGCTCGTTGCGGATCCGGACTCCTTGACTACGCAGGAACAACTATCCCCGAAGTAAGATTCGACCAGGAAAAGTTCCACGCAGCAGTATGCAAGGCATTTGAAGATGGTATGGCAGCAGACTGCTTCTCCACAGCAAGCATCAGCGCTACACCGGAGCTCGCAGAAATTTATCATGATTGCGTTCAGACAAAGCTGTCTGAAGACGGAATTACCTCTCAGCATCGTCAGCACTCTCTGATGAACGGAGACGAATATCCGCAGGCAATCGCAGACGTTGACAACTTCCGCAACAACGTTCTGATCAGAAGAAAGATGCCGTTCCTTTTCGAAGGAACTGTCGAAGAAGCAGCTAAGGTTCTGGAAGCTGGTATCAATGTAAGATTCAAGAAGACAGCTCTCGGTTCTGTTTCTCAGCTGTTCTGGGACAAGTACGGCGCATACACCTTCGGTGATTCCCGCTTCATGGTAACCACCCCTGGTGACGCAATCTTCGATGACTTCAGAGGATTCAAGGGAACTCTCACCGACCTCAGAAGAAACTACAGCCAGATGAAGGAACTCTGCGACGTACTCTGGGCAAAGGGATACGCAAGAAACTTTGCAGGCGCAAAGCTCAATCCGTATACATGCGCACTGTACATGGCACACATTCCGGCATTCCTGAACCCGAAGCAGTACGATGAACTTTGCTTCAAGTACATGAAGGAACAGGTTGAAAACCTGGTAGCAGGCGGCGGAAAGATGTACATCCTTGCAGAAGGATCCTTCGCACTCGTATTCGACTTCTACAGAGATCTGCCCAAGGACAGCTTACTCGTCAACGTAGAAAACGACAACGTATGCGACGCATACGACAAGATTGGTGACTGCCAGATCATGGTTGGCGGATCCAGACTGGTTGATACAAAGATGAGAACCATTGAAGAAAACAAGGATCTCGTTAAGGCAGCTATCGACCACTGCGCACCCGGAAACGCATTCATCTTCGGTTCCGACAAGTCTTGGTGCTGCAAGGGAGACGTTACCCCGGCTCTCGTAGAAACCTTCAAGTTCGCTGGCGAATACGGCAAGTACTAATTTAGGAGGATATTACAATGGTAGAAAAGTATCAGGATATCATCGATTTCATGCTTCAGGATCCGGATTGGGACGTTCCGATGGAAAAGAGACCGGCAATGGTAGCATCCATTCCGCAGGGCATCATCCACGGCTAATACCATCCTGTTGAATTAAGACAACGAAAAACGTTATCTTTTTCATGAACAAGCAAGAGAGGAGGGTTCGTCCCTCCTCTTTTTTCGTGTGCGAAAATTCAGGCGGCTCATTTTTATATTGTTTCTAAATGTTTCAACCCATGATATAATGAATCCATATTATAAAATGATAAATATGAAAGGAAATGAACAGTATGCAGTATACAGTATTAAAGGGCACAGGATGCAAAGTATCCAGATTCTGCCTCGGAACCATGACCTTCGGCGGTCAGACAGATGCCGAAACCTCCACAAAGATTATAGATTACGCTTTTGATAACGGCGTAAACTTCTTCGATACTGCAAACATTTACACAGACGGCGAAAGTGAAAAGATTCTGGGTCAGGCGCTTGCAGGAAAAAGAGATGACACAGTAATTGCTACCAAAGTTGCCGGACCGGCCTATAAGACCGCTGCCGGAAAGATGGCTCCCAACGGTTCCGGCCTGGGCAGAAAGTATATTTTAAGGAGCGTAGAAGACAGTCTGAAGAGACTTCAGACAGATTACATAGACGTGCTGTACATGCACTTCCCGGATCCTTCCACTCCGCTGGAAGAAACCGTGGAAACCATGACCGGACTGGTTCGCTCCGGAAAGATTCGCTACTACGGCGTAAGCAATTATCCCACCTGGCAGCTTTGTGACCTGATTCACATTGCCAAGGAAAACGGACTGGTAGCACCGGTGGTAACCGAAACACCGTACAATCCGCTGACCAGAGGCGCAGACGATGAGATGATTCCTTTCCTGAACGCACACAAGGTGGGCCTTGCGGTATATAACCCCATCGCCGCAGGTCTGATGACAGGCAAGCACGAAAGAGATCACGCCGCAGAAAATACCCGCTTCTCCTTAGAAGGCGGATATCGGGCAAGATATTGGAAGGAAAGAAACTTCGATGCCATCGACGAACTGAAGAAAATTGCGGATGAACTGGGCATTTCCCTGCTGGAACTGACTTTCCGCTGGCATCTGAGCAACCCCTGCATCGACAGCGTAATCTGCGGCGTCAGCAAGTACGAACATGCGGTGCAGAATATCAGCATGTTCGATCTTCCGGCTCTGGACAAAGACGTTCTGAAGAAGTTTGACGAAGTCTGGGGCATGATCAAGGGTTCTTACTACAACTACCACAGATAGGAGATACTTTATGCCGAAAATGAGTGGTGACGAAAGAAGACGGATGCTGCTGGAGGATTCCATGTACAAGGTAATCCCCACGCTGGCCATTCCGTCCATAATTGCCATGCTGGTGGATTCTATTTATAACCTGGCCGATACGTATTTTGTAAGCAGTATCGGAGAATCCGCCACGGCTGCGGTTGCGGTAAACGATTCCTTTATGAACGTGCTTACCGCAATTTGTGCAGGCTTCGGTTTCGGTGCTTCCAGCTGTCTTTCCCGCATGTTGGGAGCCAAAAAAGACCAGAGAGCCTCAGAACTGGCCTCCTCCGTACTGGTGGTGGCACTTTCTGTGTGTGCAGTATCCATTGCATTGATTTTTCCCTTCCGGACCAAGGTCATCCGGTTCTTCGGGGTCACCGAAGAATCCCTGCCTTATGCCATAGACTACGCACAGTGGATTCTTTTCGCCTTCCCCTTTACCACGTCCACCATGCTTTTGGGTAATTACCTGAAGAGCGAGGGAAACTCCCGGTATTCCATGGTGGGCACTGCCACAGGCTGCGTGATCAACTGCATTCTGGACCCGATTTTTATCCGCGGTCTGGGCCTGGAGGTTGCCGGTGCCGCAATCGCCACCGCAATTTCCAAGATGATCAGTGTCTGCGTGCTGGCGGTACCGTTTATTAAGGGGAAAACCATTATCAAACTTTCACCCAGGAACTGCACCATGAACAAGCGGGACATTTTCGAAGTCATGAAAGTCGGCTTCCCGTCCTTCCTTCGTTCCACGGTGCTTTCCGGTGCAGCGGTTATTACCAACAACGTGGCGAAAGCATTCGGAACGGCGGTACTGGCCGGCATTTCCGTGGCCAACAAGATTTACCGCATGATTTCTTCTCTGCTTCTAGGCTTCGGCCAGGGCTTCTCTCCGGTGGTGGGCTTCTGCTGGGGTGCAAAGAAGTACAGCAGAGTAAAGGATGCGTACAAGACGACGTTGAAAATCGGTGCGGTGCTCAGTATTTCTCTGGGCGTTGTCGTGTACTTTTTTGCCGGAAACATCATCAATATTTTCAACAGCTCCGGCAATCCTATGGTAACCGAAATCGGCTCGGCAAAGCTGAAACTTCTCTGTCTGGCCTTCTTCCCGCACGTGTTTACGGTAATTACGGACTCCGCCTACCAGGCGCTGGGAAAAGCCGTTCCCAACATGCTTCTGGGTATGTCCCGGCAGATTTTCTTCCTGATTCCGCTGATGCTGATCCTGCCCAAATTCTGGGGTGCCTACGGCGTGGCTTATGCCCAGGGAATTGCAGATTTTGCCGCAGCATTGTTTGTGGGACTTCCGTTCTCCATCAATTACTTTATCAAAATGGGAAGGAACGTGGACGGCGAAACTGCCACGTTCTGATGCGGAATGCCGGCTGTCCGGCCCGCAGGAAAATAAATGAAAGCTCCGGCTTCATATAATAAATCAGCGTAAGTATAGCAAAGGAGGCTGCCAATGGACGCAAAGGAATTAAAAGCTTACAGGACCAAATTGTACACAGACCTGTATAACAACACCATTCCGGACAGAGTTCCGGTTCAGGACGGTGTGGGAATCGAATTTATGATTCAGTATGCAGGAAAAGACCTGATGACCACACAGTACAGCTACACGGAAGAACTGCTGGAAGAAATCTATGAAAAGTCCTTCCAGGACGTCAGAAGAGGTGATACCCTCAGCGCCGGCTTTGCCCGCAACGCCATCAACCTGATGCTGACCCAGGATGTATCCAGCTGCATGGGCTCTTCCGGATTTATTCAGCATCCGGAAAAGTGCTACATGACACCGGACGAATACGACGAATACATTGCAAATCCTTTCGATTTCATGATTGAAAAGATTTCTCCCCGCCAGAGCAACCAGATTGCCAAGGGCGGTGCATACCGTTCCATCGCGGTTCTGTTAAGAACCTATGCCAGCATGGATCAGAACGCTATTTTCGGAAAGGTAACTTCCAAGCTCACCGAAAAGTACGGTTTCTACAGTGAACCGGCAGGAACTGGCTCCGGAACACAGCCGCCTTTCGACACCATCGCAGACTTTGCCAGAGGATTCTCTCAGATTCCGGCGGACCTGAGAAGATGCCCGGATAAGGTGATGGCTGCCATGGACGCCACCATGCCGTACCTGATTGCAAAGGGTATTCCCCGCAATCCCAGCATCATGGGTTCCTGCAAAATCATGACCCACATGGCTGCTTTCCTCAGCAACAAGCAGTATGACAAGTTCTACTTCCCGCACTTTAAGGAACTGCACCACATCTATGCGGAAAAGGGCATCTATATGTCTAACTTCCTGGAACAGGATTGGACCAGATTTATCGACTCCCTGACCGAAATGCCCATGGGTACCAGATTCTACATGGAACAGGGCGACTTAAAGCAGTTCAAGGACAAGCTGGGCAAGAAGTTCGTTCTGGGCGGATACTTCCCGATTTCCTACCTGAGAGCCTACGACAAGCAGAAGTGCATCGACAAGGCAAAGGAAGTCATCGATATTATGGCACCCGGCGGAAACTGGTATTTCTGCTTCGACAAGACCGCGCAGACACCCAACGACATCAATGTGGAAAACTACAGAGCTGTTATGGAATACGTTCTGGAGAACGGTCACTACGAAAATGCCGGTCAGCCGGTTCAGACAGAGCTTACCAGAGAAGGAACCACCATCAAGGGTTACGAAGACAAGTACCCGGCATTCCACTCCAAGTACATGCCCACTTTCGATGAGTATAAGAAGGAATTCCCGCCGGTAGATGAAAAGGCAGAACCTCTTATGAGAAAAGCTTACGACAAGTACATGGCAAGACTCGGTTTCGGAACCGCATTCTAACGCAATATTCATCTTTCATCTTACAGGCCCGTTCGGCATTTTTCTGCCGGACGGGCCGCTTTTCCGACAGTGGATGCATTCCTGCGGGAATAGAGAAGAATCGAAATATTTTATAAATAAAAGTGCGCATTGTTCGGTATGTATCGAACGATGCTTTTTTTATTTTGGAAAAACCCATCGAATCGTGCGGGATATTCAAGACGAAAAACTGGGGTGGTGTTAAACTACAATTGTACTTATTTATCCGGTATATTTTGAGGAGATATATTTTGAAAAAGGTCGGAATTGTAATGGGGAGCGACAGCGATCTCCCGGTTGTAAAAAAAGCAATAGACACTTTAAAAGAACTGCAGATTCCCTGCGAGGTTCATGTGTATTCCGCACACAGAACTCCGGACGAGGCTGCAGTTTTTGCTTCCGAAGCAAGAAAGAACGGCTTCGGGGTCATTATAGCGGCAGCAGGTATGGCAGCCCATCTGGCAGGAGCCCTGGCGGCAAGAACCACACTGCCGGTCATCGGCATTCCCTGCAAGTCCAGCGTACTGGACGGCATGGACGCACTTCTTTCCACGGTGATGATGCCTTCCGGTATTCCGGTGGCCACCGTTGCCATTGACGGCGCCAAGAATGCGGCGCTGCTGGCAGCGGAGATTCTTGCGGTGGAAGACAAGGAACTGGCTGAGGTACTGGATGCCAGAAGAAAATCCGAGGCGGACGCGGTTCTGGCAAAGGACGCCGCCATTGAAAGCAGACTTTAATTTTGATATTTAATATTAAGGAGATATTTTATGAGCAATCTTGTTTATTCCGGAAAAACCAAGGACGTATTCGCACTGGAAAACGGCAACTATCTTTTAAAGTTCAAGGATGACTGCACCGGCAAGGACGGCAAGTTCGATCGGGGTGAAAACTCCGTAGGACTCACCATCGAAGCCGTAGGCGACGTCAACCTCCGCATGTCCATCTATTTCTTTGAAAAGATCAATGCCGCCGGCATCCGCACCCACTATGTAAGCGCAGACCTGGCAAACACCACCATGGAAGTTCTGCCCGCAAAGGTCTTCGGACACGGCCTGGAAGTAATCTGCAGAAACAAGGCAGTAGGCAGCTTTATCCGCCGCTACGGTGAATACATCGAAGCAGGTTCCGACCTTCCTTCCTACGTAGAAACCACTTTCAAGAACGATGCCCTGGGTGACCCGCTGGTCAACAAGGACGCTCTGGTTTGCCTGGGAATTATGACAGACAAGCAGTACGACGACATTAAGGACATGACGCAGAAGATTACCAAGATCGTTTCCGACGATCTGGCAGAAAAAGGCATGGTTCTTTACGATATCAAGTTCGAATACGGCTATGACAAGGACGGAAACGTAATGCTCATCGACGAAATCGCTTCCGGCAACATGCGCGTTTATAAGGATGGAGAATACATCGAACCCATGACACTCTCCGAGCTGTTCTTTGCATAATGGGCGGCTTCTTCGGCGCGGTCAGCAGCCGCGATATCGTATTGGATGTGTTCTTCGGAACAGATTATCACAGCCATCTCGGCACCAAGTGTGCCGGAATGGCTGTTTGGGATGAAAAAAAGGGACTGGAGCGTCAGATTCACAACATCAGCAACACCCCGTTCCGCACCAAGTTCGATGAAGATCTGAAGACCTTCTCCGGCACCTGCGGTATCGGTTCCATCAGTGATTCCGACCCCCAGCCTTTAACTTTCCAGCTCCGCAACGGCCTGGTGGCCATGACCACCGTGGGCATCGTCAATAATGCGGAGCAGCTGGTAAAGGATTATTTCCTGGATAAGGGAAGATACTTTACCACTTTAAGCGACGGCAGCATCAACGTGACGGACCTGGTGGCCGGCCTGGTCAACGAGAAGGAAGACCTGGCCAGCGGCATCAGGTTCGCCCAGGATCTGATCGACGGATCCATGTCCATTCTGATCATGACAGGCCCCGATGAAATCATTGCCTGCCGGGATAAATACGGACGTCTGCCGGTGCATATCGGCAAGAACGAGGAGGGCTGCTGTGTTTCCTTCGAATCCTTTGCCTACTCGAAACTGGGCTATTCAGACTATTACGAACTGGGCCCGGGAGAGATTGTCAGCGTCACCAAGGACGGCTGCAGAACCCTTTCTCCTGCAGGAGATAAGATGAAAATCTGCGCCTTCCTCTGGACTTACTACGGTTATCCCAACTCAAATTATGAAGGGGTGAACGTGGAGCTGATGCGCTACAAAAACGGGGAAATTATGGCCGAAAACGATGCGGCAAACGGCGGAATTCCCGACGTGGACTGTGTGGCGGGTGTGCCGGATTCCGGCGTAGCTCATGCCATCGGTTATGCCAACGCCAGCGGCAAGCTTTTTGCCCGGCCTTTCATTAAATACACGCCCACCTGGCCTCGCTCCTTTACACCGGACAATCAGAAGGTAAGAAATCAGATTGCCAAGATGAAGCAGATTCCCATTCCGGAACTGATCGACGGCAAGAAACTTCTGCTGGTGGACGATTCTATCGTACGCGGCACCCAGCTGCGGGAAACCGTGGATTTTCTTTACGAAAACGGGGCAAAAGAGGTGCATATGCGCACTGCCTGTCCGCCCATCATGTATGCCTGCAAATACCTGAACTTCTCCCGGAACAACTCCGAAATGGACCTTCTGGCCAGAAGAACGGTGCAGGAACTGGAAGGGGACGAGGGACAGAAACACCTGGAGGAATACGCAGATCCCGCTACGGAAAGAGGAAAGTGCATGCTTTCTTCCATCTGCAAAAAGATGGGCTTTGATTCTCTGGGTTATCAGACCATCGACGGCCTGCTGGAGGCCATCGGCATCGACAAGGAAAAAATCTGTACATATTGCTGGACAGGAGAGGAATAAATGAAAAACAATTCGCATTCGGAAGCATACGCAGCGGCGGGCGTAAACATTGAAGCCGGCTATGAAGGCGTAAAACTGATGAAAAAACATGTGGAACGCACCAATATTCCCGGTGTGGTTTCCGGCATCGGCGGGTTCGGCGGACTGTTCCAGCCGGATCTTACCGGCATGAAGGAACCGGTCTTCGTTTCCGGAACCGACGGCGTTGGCACCAAGCAGCGCATTGCCCAGATTCTGGACAAGCATGACACCGTGGGCATCGACTGCGTGGCCATGTGCGTCAACGATATTATCTGCTGCGGCGCAAAACCGCTGTTCTTCCTGGATTACATCGCCATCGGCAAAAACGAGGCGGAAAAGGTGGCCACACTGGTCAGCGGCGTGGCGGAAGGCTGCGTGCAGGCGGGCTGCGCATTGATCGGCGGCGAAACCGCGGAACATCCCGGCGTTATGGCGGCGGATGACTACGATCTGGCCGGTTTTTCCGTGGGTGTGGTGGACAAGGCAAAGCTGATCGACCACGACCGGATGCAGGAAGGGGACGTGATCATCGCCCTGGCTTCCAGCGGCATCCACTCCAACGGCTACTCTCTGGTGAGAAAAGTCTTTGACATTGAAAATGCGGACCTGAACGCTCCCGTGGCGGAGCTGGAGGGAAAATCTCTGGGCGAAGTGCTTCTGACCCCTACGAAAATCTACGTAAAGCCCGTGCTGGCTGCCATAGAAGCGGCGGACGTGAAGGGCATCAGCCACATTACCGGCGGCGGATTCTACGAGAACATTCCCCGCTGCAATCCGGACGGTCTCTGCGCAAGCATCGATAAGGCTGCCGTAAAGGTACCGGCCATCTTCCGCCTGGTGCAGAGCAGGGGCGAAATCTCCGAAAGAGATATGTTCAACACCTTTAATATGGGCGTGGGCATGACCCTGGTGGTTTCCGCGGAAACCGCAGACAAGGCACTGGCGGTGCTGAAGGAAAAGGGCGAAGACGCCTACGTCATCGGCAAAATCGTAAAAGGCGAAGAAAAGGTGGAATTATGCTAGAAAAAGCCCGGGTCGCCGTGCTGGTATCCGGCGGCGGAACCAATCTCCAGGCCATTCTGGACGCCCAGAAGAGCGGCAAAATCAGCAGCGGAGAAGTGGTCCTGGTTATCTCGGACCATGCGGACGCATACGCGCTTACCAGAGCCGAAAATGCAGGCATCGAAACCGCGGTTTTTCGGAAGAAGAATTACCCGGACCGGGTGGCCTTCAACATGGCCGTGGGTGACCTGCTGGAGGAAAAAAACATCGAACTGATCGTGCTGGCAGGTTTTATGAGCATCCTGACCCAGGCCTTTACAGACCGCTTTGCCGGCAGAATCATCAATATTCATCCGGCCCTGATTCCTTCCTTCTGCGGCGAAGGATTCTACGGGCTGAAGGTGCACGAAGCCGCCCTTGCCTACGGGGTCAAGGTCAGCGGTGCCACGGTGCACTTCGTAAACGAAATCCCCGACGGCGGACGGATTATTGCCCAGAAGGCAGTGGAAGTGCTGGAAGGGGATACCCCGGAAGTTCTGCAGCGCAGAATCATGGAACAGGCGGAATGGATCATTCTGCCCCAGTCCGTGGAAAAAATCAGTAAACAAATAGTGGAAAACAGGAGGTAATTATGCTGGATTTTCTCGATTTTTTAAAAAATAATTCTTATCCCGGACGCGGTATTCTGGTAGGAAAGGATACGGTCTATTACTTTATCATGGGCAGATCCTCCAACAGCCGCAACAGAATCTTTACCCTGACGGAGGACGGCATCCGCACGGAAGCTTTCGATGCTTCCAAAATGGAAGATCCCAGCCTGATCATCTATCATCCGGTACGCTCCATGGGTGAAAAGCTCATCGTTACCAACGGCAACCAGACCGATACCGTCAAGGAATTCGGCGATTTCCGCAAGGCGCTGATGACCCGGGAATACGAACCGGACGAACCCAACTTTACCCCCAGAATCTCTGCCATTCTCAACGGTGACGGCAGCTTTGAGCTTTCCATTCTCAAGCACAAGGACGGCAAGTGTCTCCGCGAATTCTTCTGCTACGAAGACTGCCCGGAAGGCAAAGGCTACTTTATCAGCACCTACCAGGGTGACGGAAGCCCGCTTCCTTCTTTCGCCGGCGAACCCCTGGAAGTGACCCTTCCTTCTCCGGAAGAAGTCTGGGCCGCATTAAACAATGACAACAAAGTTTCCCTCTACACCAACGTAAAGGGTGAAGTAAAATTATTTAACAAGAACTTAGGAGAATAGTCAAAATGAACGAATTAGAATTGAAATACGGATGCAACCCCAATCAGAAACCCGCAAAGATCTTTATGAAGGACGGTTCCGACCTTCCCGTAAAGGTGCTCAACGGAAAGCCCGGATTTATCAATTTCCTGGACGCACTCAACTCCTGGCAGCTTGTTAAAGAACTGAAGGAAGCCACCGGTCTTGCTTCTGCTGCCAGCTTCAAGCACGTATCTCCGGCAGGCGCAGCCGTAGGCAAGCCCCTGACCGACATCGACCGCAGAATCTACTTCGTAGACCAGCCCGGCGAACTTTCTCCCATTGCCTGCGCTTACATCAGAGCCCGCGGTGCGGACAGACTCAGCTCCTACGGTGACTGGGCAGCTCTTTCCGAAATCTGCGACGCCGCAACCGCAACCTATCTGAAGTACGAGGTATCCGACGGTGTAATCGCTCCGGGATATACCGACGAAGCACTGGCCATCTTAAAGACCAAAAAGAGCGGAAATTACAACGTGGTGGAAATCGATCCGAACTACGTACCCGCAGCGCAGGAAATGAAGGATGTTTTCGGAATCACCTTCGAACAGGGTCACAATAACTTTAAAATCAACAAGGAACTGCTTTCCAACGTGGTTACTGCCAATAAGGATCTTTCCGAAGACGCCATGATCGACCTGATGATTTCTCTCATCACCTTAAAATACACCCAGTCCAACTCTGTCTGCTACGTAAAGGACGGCATGGCCATCGGCGTAGGCGCCGGACAGCAGAGCAGAATCCACTGCACCAGACTGGCCGGAAACAAGGCAGACAACTGGTACATGCGTCAGAACCCCAAGGTTCTGGGACTGCAGTTCGTGGACGGCATCCGCAGACCGGACAGAGATAATGCCATCGACGTTTACACCTCCGACGAATACGACGACGTATTAAGAGAAGGTGAATGGCAGAAGATTTTCAAGGTAAAGCCGGAAGTGCTGACCGCAGAGGAAAAGAAGGCATGGATTGCCACTCAGAGCGGTGTAACCGTAGGCAGCGACGCGTTCTTCCCCTTCGGCGACAATGTGGAACGCGCCAGAAAGTCCGGCGCACAGTACATTGCAGAACCGGGCGGATCCATCCGTGATGACAATGTTATCGAAACAGCAAACAAGTACAATATCGTCATGGCATTTACCGGAATGAGACTGTTCCATCACTAGGAGAAAGCATGAAATTACTGGTTGTAGGCAGCGGCGGCAGAGAGCACGCCATCATCAAAAAACTGAAGGAAAACAAATCTGTTGAGAAAATATACGCACTTCCCGGCAACGGCGGCATGTCCGCCGACGCCCAGTGCGTGAACATCGGTGCAAAGGACATCGAAGGCATTGTAAAGTTCGCCGCGGAAAACCGGGTGGACTATGCAGTGGTCGCTCCGGATGACCCCCTGGCCCTGGGCTGTGTGGATGCCTTGGAAGCTGCGGGCATTCCGGCTTTCGGTCCCAGAGCAAATGCTGCCGTAATTGAGAGCAGCAAGGTATTTTCCAAGGAACTGATGAAGAAGTACGGCATTCCCACCGCTTCTTACAATGTATTTTCCAATCCGGAAGATGCCCTGGAATTTGTAAAGGACGCACCCCTTCCCACCGTGGTGAAGGCGGACGGACTGGCTCTGGGCAAGGGCGTGATTATTGCCCAGACCCACGAAGAAGCCGTAGATGCGGTAAAGGAAATCATGCTGGATAAGAAATTCGGCGCCAGCGGCAATTCCATCGTGGTGGAAGAGTTCCTGGAAGGACCGGAAGTGTCCGTGCTGTCCTTTACCGACGGCAAAACTGTGGTTCCCATGGTTTCTTCCATGGACCACAAGAGAGCAGGGGACGGCGACACCGGCCTGAACACCGGCGGCATGGGCACCGTGGCCCCCAACCCCTACTATACCGACGCCGTGGCAGCGGAGTGCATGGAAAAGATTTTCCTGCCCACCATTGCAGCCATGAACGCGGAGGGCAGAACTTTTAAAGGCTGCCTCTATTTCGGTCTGATGATCACCAAGGACGGACCGAAGGTTATCGAATACAACTGCCGCTTCGGCGACCCGGAAACCCAGGTGGTGCTTCCGCTGCTGGAAAGCGATCTGCTGACCGTGATGCAGGCCACCACCAACGGCACCCTGGCGGAAACAGAAGTAAAATTCAGCAAAGGTCATGCCTGCTGCGTGGTTGTGGCTTCCGAAGGCTATCCCACCGCTTATCGGAAGGGTTTTGAAATGACCCTTCCCCCAGATACCGCAGACAGCTGCGTTTACGTTGCCGGTGCGGAATTAAAGGACGGAAAGCTTTATACAAACGGCGGCCGTGTGGTGGGCTGCACCGCAGTGGCGGACAGTCTTTCCGAAGCCGTAAAGAAAGCTTACGAAGTTGCAGAACAGGTAAAATTTGAAAATGCATATATGCGCCGGGACATTGGCAGAAGAGCGCTGAAGGCATACGAGGAATAAGATGGTTTACAGAGTATTTGTAGAAAAGAAAAAGGAACTGGCCAACGAAGCGGCTTCGCTGCTTTCCGACGCCAGAAAGCTTCTGGGCATGGAAGAACTGGAAGATCTGCGTCTTCTGAACCGCTACGATGTGGAAAATATCGATGAAGAGCTTTTCGAATATGCGAAAAAGTACGTCTTCTCGGAACCGCAGCTGGACGTCTGCAGCGCAGACCCGGATTTGGGCGATGCCTGCGTCTTTGCCGTGGAATATCTGCCCGGTCAGTTCGACCAGAGAGCGGATTCCGCAGCCCAGTGCATTCAGATCATCTCCAAGGGCGAGCGCCCGCTGGTGCGTTCCGCCAAGGTTTACGCCCTTTACGGCAAGGTGACGCAGGAGCATCTTGCTGCCTTTAAAAAATACGTCATCAACCCGGTGGAAGCCCGGGAGGCCAGTCCGGAAAAGCCGGAAAGCCTGGTGATGCAGTATCAGATTCCGGAAAAAGTGGCGATTCTGGACGGTTTCCGCCAGATGGATGGGGAGGCAGTGGACAAGTTTATCGAAGTCTACGGTCTGGCCATGGACGCAGATGACCTGAAGTTCTGCCAGAAGTATTTTGCTTCCGAAGACCGGGATCCCAGCATTACCGAAATCAAGATGATCGACACCTATTGGTCCGATCACTGCCGGCATACCACCTTCGGCACCATCATCGACTACGTGAAGTTCGAGGACCCGCTGCTCCAGAAAGCCTTTGAAGACTATCTGGAAACCCGCAAGTCCCTGGGCAGAACCAAGCCGGTGTGCCTGATGGACATTGCCACCATTGCAGTCAAGGCCCTGCGGGCGGACGGAAAGCTGAACAAGCTGGACGAGTCCGAGGAAATCAACGCCTGCACCGTAAAAATCGACGTGGACGTGGACGGAAAGACCGAACCCTGGCTGCTTCTCTTTAAGAACGAAACTCACAATCATCCTACGGAAATCGAACCCTTCGGCGGTGCGGCAACCTGCATCGGCGGTGCCATCCGTGACCCGCTTTCCGGAAGATCTTACGTATATTCCGCCATGCGTCTCACCGGCGCGGCGGACCCCACGGTTCCGGTTTCCGAAACCCTGGAAGGCAAGCTGCCTCAGCGGAAAATCGTGACCACCGCAGCTGCAGGCTATTCTTCCTACGGCAACCAGATCGGACTGGCCACCGGCATGGTGGATGAGGTCTATCACCCCGGCTATGCGGCAAAGCGCATGGAAGTGGGCGCCGTGGTAGGCGCGGCACCGGAATGCAACGTGGTCCGTACCACACCGCTCCCCGGCGACCTGGTCATCCTTCTGGGCGGCAGCACCGGCCGTGACGGGATCGGCGGTGCCACCGGTTCCTCCAAGGCACACAACGAGAAGACCGTGGAAAACTGCGGAGCAGAGGTTCAGAAGGGCAACGCTCCCGAAGAAAGAAAGCTCCAGCGCTTCTTCCGCAATCCGGAAGCATCCCGCATGATCAAGCGCTGCAACGACTTCGGTGCCGGCGGTGTGTCCGTAGCCATCGGCGAGCTGGCCGACGGTCTGGACATCAACCTGAACGCAGTTCCCAAGAAATATGAAGGTCTGGACGGCACCGAGCTGGCCATCAGCGAATCTCAGGAGAGAATGGCGGTGGTCATCGATGCGGCAGACGAGGCAAAATTCCTGGCCATTGCCGCAGCGGAAAACCTGCAGGCGGTGAGAGTGGCCGTGGTCAAGGAAGACCCGCGGCTTACCCTGTACTGGAACGGAGACGCCATTGTGAACGTCAGCCGGGAATTCCTCAACTCCAACGGAGCGGAAAAGCACATTACTGCGCAGCCCGCTCCCGCAAAATACGAAAACAAAGCGGTTCCCGCAGATTTTGCAGAGGGAATGAAGGCCATGGCCTCCGACCTGAACTGCTGCTCCAAGCGGGGCCTTTCCGAGCGCTTCGACTCCACCATCGGTGCGGGCACGGTGCTCATGCCCTTCGGCGGCAAGAACCAGAGAACCCCCATTCAGGCCATGGTGCAGAAAATCTCCGTGGAAAAGGGTCATACGGATCTCTGCTCTCTCATGTCCTGGGGCTTCAACCCCTACATCTCCGAACAGAGCCCCTATCACGGCGCTTTCCTGGCGGTGGTGGAATCCGTTTCCAAGCTGATTGCCACCGGCGCCAAGTTCGAAGACATGTACCTGACCTGTCAGGAATACTTTGAAAAACTGGGCAAGAACCCGGTCAGCTGGGGCAAACCCCTGGCCGCGGTGCTGGGCCTTTACGAAGCGCAGATGCAGCTGGGCATCGGTGCCATCGGCGGCAAGGACTCCATGTCCGGCTCCTTCGAAGACATTCACGTTCCGCCCACGCTCATCAGCTTTGCAATTACCACCGAAAAGACCTCTGCCGTGGTTTCTCCGGAGTTCAAGGCCGGCGGAAACAAGCTGATAAGAATTGCGCCGGAATACGACGAAAACGGTCTGCCGGTGATCAAGTCTCTGGTTAAGGTATTCGAAACCGTACACGGTCTGCTGTCCGAAGGCAAGGCGGTTTCCTGCTACACCCCGGGTATGGGCGGCGTGGCGGAAGCGGTGCTGAAGATGAGCATCGGCAACGGTTTCGGCTTCCGCTTCAGCGAAGAGCTGAGCCTGGAGGACATGTTCCGCTGGGACTACGGCGCCTTCCTTCTGGAAATGCCAGCCCCCGAAGAGGGTATGCAGGTGGTGGGAAGCGTCACCGATCTGCCGGGCTACAGCTGGAAAAACTGCAAGGCGGATCCGCTGGAAGTGGTAGCCGCTTACGAAAACAAGCTGGAGGAAGTCTTCCCCTGCAACAATATCCTGTCTCCGGGCAGGGCGCTTACCTGCAGCTATACGGCGGAAAAGCAGATTTTCGCTCCGGTGAGCGTTGCAAGACCCAAGGTCCTGATTCCGGTCTTCCCGGGCACCAACTGCGAGTACGACAGTGCCAAGGCCTTTGCGGACGCCGGCGCCCAGCCGGGTATCTTCGTCATCAACAACCTGAGCGCAGAGGGCATCAGCCGCAGCATCGAAGCCTTTGCCGCAAAGCTGAACGATTCCCAGATGGTATTCATCCCCGGCGGTTTCTCCGGCGGTGACGAACCGGACGGCAGCGCCAAGTTTATTACCGCTTTCTTCCGCAATCCGGAAATCAAGGAAGCAGTCACCCGGCTCCTTGACGAAAAGGGCGGTCTGATGGCAGGTATTTGCAACGGATTCCAGGCTCTGGTAAAATTAGGTCTGGTACCCTACGGCAAGATCATCGACACCGATGAAAACTGCCCCACCTTAAGCTTCAACACCATCGGCAGACATCAGTCCAAGATCGTGCGCACCCGGGTTGCTTCCAACCTGTCCCCCTGGCTTTCCTTCACCAAGCCCGGTCAGGTGTACAGCGTACCCATTTCCCACGGCGAAGGACGCTTCCTGGCCAGCGACGAACTGATCGCAAAGCTGGCGGTAAACGGCCAGATCGCCACCCAGTACGTGGATCCGGCGGACGAAGCCACCATGAACATCCAGTACAACCCCAACGGCTCCGCCTGCGCCATCGAAGGCATTACTTCCCCGGACGGCAGAGTCATCGGCAAGATGGGTCACAGCGAAAGAAAGGGCAGCGGCCTGTATAAGAACGTGCCGGGCGAATATGACATCCGCATGTTCGAGGCAGCCGTAAACTACTTCAAGAAACTTTAATTTTTGGGGACAATCCCCGGAAAAGGATCAGAATATGTATATTCCGGATATATTTGCAGAGATGGTCTTTACGGAAGAGACCATGAAATCCCGCATCGATGAAAACACCTACGAGGCCTGGGTGGAGTGCGTAAAGAACGGCTCCACGCTTTCCTCCGATGCGGCGGACGCCATCGCCAAAGCCATGTGCGGCTGGGCCATCGAAAAGGGTGCCACCCATTACACCCACTGGTTCCAGCCCATGACGGGCTATACCGCGGAAAAACACGACAGCTTTTTGTCGCCCCAGAAGGACGGCAGCGTTCTGATGGAGCTTTCCGGTAAGGAGCTTTCCCGGGGCGAAACCGATGCTTCCAGCTTCCCCTCCGGCGGCCTGCGGGCCACCTTCGAAGCCAGAGGCTACACCGCCTGGGACCCCACCTCCTCTGCATTTGTCAAGGATCATACTTTATACATTCCCACCATCTTCTGCTCTTACAGCGGAGATGTGCTGGACAAGAAAACCCCGCTGCTGCGGTCCGTCCGTGCCCTGGACAAAGAATGCGTGCGCCTTTTAAAGCTCTTCGGCGAAGACGCAGCCCACGTAATTCCCCAGGTGGGACCCGAGCAGGAATACTTTTTAATCGATAAAAGACAGTACGATATGCGTCCGGACCTGAAGATCTGCGGCCGCACCCTGTTCGGTGCCAAGCCCTCCAAGGGTCAGGAACTGGACGACCATTACTACGGTTCCATCAAGCCCCGGGTGGCAGCCTTCATGCACGAACTGGATGAAGAGCTGTGGAAGCTGGGGGTTTATGCCAAGACCGAGCACAACGAAGCCGCACCCAGCCAGCAGGAACTGGCCCCGGTGTACTGCGACGTAAACAAGGCCTGTGACCACAACCAGATCATGATGGAACTTTTAAAGAAGGTGGCGCAGCGCCACGGACTGGAATGCATCCTGCACGAAAAGCCCTTTGCGGGGGTCAACGGAAGCGGCAAGCACAACAACTGGAGCCTGTCCACGGACAAAGGGGAGAACCTCTTTACCCCGGGCAGCACGCCCAGCCAGAACGCCCGGTTCCTTACCTTCGTGGCGGCCTTCCTGGCAGGCGTGGACGATTACCAGGAAATGCTGCGCTGCTGCGTAGCCTATCAGGGCAACGACTTCCGTCTGGGCGGCAACGAAGCACCGCCGGTGGTCATCAGCGTATCCCTGGGCTCCGAGCTTACCTCCATCGTGGATTCTGTAATATCCGGTACCGATTATAAGGACCCGGAAAAGAAATACCTGAAGATCGGAATCGACAGCATTCCCAGGATTCCTCAGGATACCACCGACCGGAACCGTACTTCTCCCATGGCCTTTACCGGAAACAAGTTCGAATTCCGTATGGTGGGTTCCAGCCAGTCCATTGCCGGTCCCAACGTGGTTTTGAATACCATCATGGCGGAGGAACTTTCCCGCTTCTCCGACCGTCTGGAGCAGGCGGAAGACTTTAACGGCGAACTGCAGAAGCTGCTGCAGGAAACCTTTGCCGCCCACCGGCGCATCGTGTTCAACGGCAACGGTTACGGCAGGGAATGGGCCGAAGAGGCCGAAAAGAGGGGCCTGGCCAACCTGCGGAACACCGTGGACAGCATGCCCCAGTATATCAACGAAAAGAACGTGGCACTGTTCCAAAAGCACAAGGTGTATTCCGCCGGCGAAATGAAGGCCCGTTATTCCATTCATCTGGAAAACTACTGCAAAAAGACCGCCATCGAGGCCGGAACCCTGCTGGAGATGGTGCGCCGGCACATTCTGCCCGCGGTAAATTCCTACGAGATTGACCTTTGCGCCGCCGTGGAGAAGAAGGGAAAGGCCGGTGTGGATGCCTTTGTGCAGCAGGATCTTTTAGCGGAAATTTCTCCGCTGCTGAAGGAAGTCTACGGCGAGACCAAAGCCCTGGAAAAGAAGCTGGCGCAGGCTCCCGCTCCGGAGGGCGGCATCGAATCCGCCCGCTATTACCGGGACGAAATCAGTGCCGCAGTGGATCAGCTGGGCAAGCTGCTTGGCTGCCTGGAAAGCCTGGTGGGTGAGGATTACTGGCCTTATCCGACCTATGCGGAGATATTGTTTTAATTGAACCAAAACCCCCGGCTTTTATCGGCCGGGGGTGCTTTAAAAATGATGCGAATCAAAGAAACCATTGTGGTGGAAGGAAAAGACGATAAAGCGGCAGTGCTGGCGGCGGTGGAGGCCAATGTGCTCTGCACCAGCGGCTACGGCCTGAACGAAGAACTGATGGCTCTGATTGAGGCTGCTTACCGAAAGACCGGCATTATTGTGTTTACGGATCCGGACCATGCGGGGCGGAAGATCCGGGAGCGGGTCAACGAGCGCTGTCCGGAGGCCAAACAAGCCTTTTTAACCCGGTCGCAGGCCGCCAAGGACGGAGACATCGGCATCGAAAACGCCTGCCCGGAGGATATTATCCGGGCTCTGGAAAAGGCGTCGGCGCAAACTACGGAAGTCGCCGGCGAGATTACCCGGGACGACCTGGTGCTGCTGGGGCTTGCCGGGACCGCGGAAAGTGCCGCAAAGCGGGAGGCTGTGGGGAAAATCCTGGGCATCGGATACGCCAACACCAAAACCTTTTTAAAACGGCTGAACTATATGGGCATCAGCCGAAAGCAGCTGGCGGAAGCGATGCATTTTGAGGAGATATTCAAAGAAGACTGATTTTCGATATTGTACAGGGGGTGTGATTGTATGGACGAATTGCTTCTTCAGAAAACAAAAACGATGATTTGTGAGTCGATTGGCCTTGTGTCTTCGATTCTGACAATTGTTTCATGGCTATGCATGAAGAATTCTTCCGAGAATAAAGTTTGGGAGATTGTTCTCGGCATCAGTATGCTTTTCTTTTGTATGACTTCGATTGTATTGTTCGGCACACATTTGAAGGATAAACAAAAGAACGCACAGATTGTAGCGTTGGAGCGTGACGGTCATCTGCATTCTGCCAGAATGGTTTTTTTGAGCGATTCTCCGCAGGATACAACAAGGGCGGATGTGGGAAATCAAAACAAATTCCATGCGAAGCATTCCGAATACCGCTTTAAAATCGGTCCGGCAAACACAGAAAAAAAGGCCGATATCGAATACGATTTTTTGTTTGAATTCACCGCAGAAAAAAACATTTCGCCGAGGTTTCAAGTGAAGGATAAAAACGGCAAGAAAAAGTACAGAATCAACTTTGTTCCGTACTTTTTCGGAGATGAAAATTTTTCCCCGCAGAATTTCCGTTATACGCTGGGGAAAGCACCGCAAGACGGAGATTGGAAGGAATTCAGAACAGGCTATTTCAACAATTCAAAAGAGGCGTACAAATATGTTTATGAACCCGGCGCGGTGGAGTGTGTTGTGGGAGATCCCGGATTGAACGATTTGGGTGACAAACATTTCTTGAGCTGTAAAGATTGCGACGGGCAGAACGATATCTACAAGTATCCCTTTGGAGATTACACGTTGGGAAAGGATGAGACCTGCCATCTCGGCTTTACTTATGAGAGACATCGCGCATTCTTCTGGAATAACCCGGTGGAGCTTTTTGTCCTTATTCCCAGGCTGTTCTGTAAAACCACGGAAAATAGCGCAAAAATAACAATAGAATTTGAGGATATTCCGAAGACTCTGAATGTGGATGTGTCTTTGGAAGAGTATCCGATGAAATTGGGCTGCAAAACCAGGTTGTTTTACTTCGATAGAGAGATTCAAAATGAAAATGGTCGCCGTGGGGAGGTTCATACTATTGATACTGCAAACTTTAAGTTCAACAGAAACAGTATTTACGCGATATATATTCATCATAAAGAAATCGTGGAGGCGGATGACAAGCAGAATCCGTCAGCGGATGGACCCAAAGAGGCTGCCGAAGTTCAGGAAGTTGCCGTATAAAAAATAAGGAAAGCAGCTGATGCAGATGATGCAAGAATCATCTGCATTTTTTTGTAATTTGACAGCGCATAATAATAATGTTATTATATGATAAAACTGTAATATTGTAACATTACAATTATGTTAAAGAAAGAGGAGGGTATCAGTAATATAAAAAGGTGTAGATTCGGTATGGTTTATGGCACAGTAGATGAAAAATAAGGATTTCTAAGAGGTGACAGCACTATGGGATGGAATGTTTATTTGTTGATAACA
>JAZUDB010000194.1:0-7514 GCA_045639385.1 Anaerovoracaceae bacterium
CTGAACAAAAGCTCTTCGATGATGAAGGCAAAGTTCTTCGGCATTTTCCGCCGCAGATAGGAGCGGGTATATTTGAAGGTGGTCACCTCCAGCAGCTTGACCAGCCGGTTCAGGGCCTTTTCGCAGAAGGCATCCATATCCGTTCCGGAAGCCCGGAGGATTTCCAGTTTTTCTTTGGGATAGTAAATCAAAGACGCCAGGGTGCGGCGCTCTTCCGGGCTTACGTCCGGGAAAGTTTCGTCGATTTTGCGGCGTATGGTTCCGGAGGCGTTGCGCAGAATGTGCAGAAAGGCCTCGTATTCTCCGTGGATGTCGGAGAGAAAATGTTCCGTCCCTTTGGGAAGATGCTGGATGGCTGAGAGATTGATAATCTCCGTGGCTGCGGAAATCCGGTTGGGATAAGTTTCCGACAGCAGGCGAAGATATTTTAGTTCAGTCTGGTTAATCTTCATAGAATCCCCTTTTTCATGTTTTACGATTAGTATATCACATCCCTACTTTGACGAACCACAGAAAAAACGCTATAATACAGGCATGATTAAGATTTATCCCAGCAAACTGAACGGAACACTGGACGCAGCGGCTTCCAAGGCACATGCCCAGCGGCTGCTCTTTATGGCAGCCATGGCGCCCTACCCCTCCTGCGTAAAGAATGTTCCCCTGTGCGATGATATCGAGACAAGCCTTCAGTGTCTCCTGGATTTGGGCTGCAAAGTATCCATCCAGGGCGGCAAAGACGTCTATATCGATCCCTTCCCCAAAAACATTCCGGTGCAGTCCGCGGATTTCGATTTCCGGGACAGCTCCACCAGCTGCCGCATTGCCCTGGCCCTCTGCGCAGCACTGGGCATCCGGGTCAAATGTACCGGAAATGCATCTCTGCAGAAGAGAAGACTTCTGTCTCTGACCAGCCGCATGGCACTGCGCGGCATGCATTTCTCCAACTTCTCCGTGCCCTGCGAAATGGAGGGCAGACTGGAAGGCGGCGAATACCTGCTGGACGGTGACGAAGGTTCCCAGAACATCAGCGCCCTGCTCATGGCCCTGCCCCTGGTAAAACAGGACAGCACCATTAAGCTGACCGGGCACCTGGCAGACTCCGCCTTTGTGGATCTGACCATCCGGTCCATGGAAAAATTCGGCGTGCACGTGGAAAAGACCGCCAACGGATTCTTTATTCCGGGCCGTCAGCAGTATCAGTCTCCGGGAGAAATCGACACCGAAAACGACTGGGGCCTGGCCTCTTTGTGGATCGCGGCTTCCGCAGCCTGCGGCGACGACAGCCTGAGCGTAACGGTAAAGGGCCTGCCTAAAAACTCGCCCCAGAAATTCCGGAACATCACATCCATTATTGCCCTGCTGCACTTCGATTTTTCGGACATCAACATCGATGCATCCGACTGTCCGGACCTAGCCACCTTCTTTGCGGCGCTGGCCATTGTCAAAGGCGCCAACATGGAAATTACCGGCATACCACAGCTGCGCTTCAAAGAAACCAACCGGCTGAAAACCATGAAGGACATCGGAAAAACCCTGGGCCAGACCGTGGAAATTACCGACGACAGCATCCGAATCTGCGGAACCGGCAGCCCCAACTATGCGGAAGATACCGTAGTAAACTGTCAGGGCGACCCCTGGGTGTTCATGTCCATGGTGCTGGCATCCTCCGTGATGAAGCTGCCCTACCGGCTGGAGAACGAAAAAACCGCCGAAAAGATTTACCGTAGCTTCCTGAAGGATTTCGAAAAGCTGGGCGGAAAGTACGAAATCTGCTGACATTTGATATTTCATTTTATGCTGATAATACATTGCCATATCCCGTGGCAGTGTATTTTTTTTGCAGCCTGATTTACCCATATTTTTTCTTGCTGTTTTTTCTCTTTTTTCCTACATTTACGGCACATTTTCGGGTATATTATAATTAAAAGAAAGTTTACATTAAGGAGAATATTCCATGGTTTTTATCGATATTGACGGAAAAGAAAAGGACGTTAAGGACATTGGTCTCAGTCCACGTGATTTTACCGAGCTCGAAGCCGAAGCGCAGCAGCATGCCGCCGAAGCGCAGGCAAAGGATGCGGCCCGCTACGAGGGCATTGCGCCGGCAGATTCCACCGGCCAGGCACTCCATGGGCAGGCCCACCGGGAACTGCTCGATACAGCGCAGACGCTGCGCAGCCTCTCGGCCTATTTTTCCCAGATTAACAATTCCTTCCGCTCCGAAGAAGAAGGCGATGAACTGGATGAGGAGCTGCGAAACTACATTAACAACGGCTTCGGCTTTGGCGAATACACAAAAAAGCTCTACGGCACCGTCGACCTGCTCGACCGGATTGCTGCCGCACTGGAGGAATATGCAAATTGGAACACCAAGGTCAACAGCGCTAAAAAAGAGCGCACCGTAGCACTGGAGGCAGACCAGTACATCCGCATCAAAGCCATGCTTGACCAATGCGTGGAAAATCTGAGCGGATGTCTTATCTACGCCGAAAGCAATTCCGTAATGTTCCGCAATCTGTACGCACAGATTGTCAACACCACCGTGCGGCTGGAAGATATGGCCGACGGGCATTTGATTCTGCCCCTGAGCAGCGACAAGAAGGATGCCTACGGCAGAACGATTCATAAAATATCGCTCAGCGATGCGCTTCTGGATATCGAGTCGAAGTCCTTAAACGAATATGCGCGGGATCTGCGAAAGGAGACCGGCGTTTCCCCCGACCGGTACTTTATCAAGGTTCCCGACATGCCCCTCTTTCCGCACGAACCCAACGAGGAGGATCTTTCACAGGGATCGCTGGGCAACTGCTATATGCTGGCGTCTCTGGCAGCGGTGGTAAGAAGCGATCCGGCCAGAATTAAAGAGCACATCCGTGACAACAAGGACGGTACCGTAACCGTTTTGTTTTACAACAGCAACAAGGAACCGTTATATGTAACCGTAGAGAAATCCATCCCCGCCATGGAGACCATGGGAACGCCTTTTTCCGATGGGCCGCTCTGGGTCAAGCTCCTCGAAAAAGCCTATGCCGCATCCGGCTTACGGCAGCGGGAAGAAAGAACATTCTACAATAGCTACAAAGAAATCGAATCCGGAGAAGAAAAGAGTTTTCTTAAAGATTTTCTCGGACCGGAAGCTGCTGCAGAGAACCTCATGGATAACAGTGAGATTATCTACTCCGATACCACCGGCAGCGATTACAGTGCCGAAGAGCTGGAGACCTTCAATCTGGTCAAGAATTCCATCGAGCGGGGAGACGTGGTAACCGCCGGAACCCGGAGCCCGGAAAAATACAACGAAATCATATCCAGGATGGAGGACCCCTTTCCGCAGGCCGGAGCCGACGGGAAGGAAGATACCGGGCGCAGATTTGCGGGAATCAATCGCAGACACGCCTATACCGTGCTGGGCGTCGAGGAAAAGAACGGACAGAAATACATCCGGGTGCGCAACCCCCACAATTCCGCAGGACTGCGCTTCGATGAAAACGACCAACTGGTTGCGGATAAAAACATGCAGGGCGAAGCTTATGTGGAGCTTCGCAATTTCCGCATGCTCTTCCGCAATGTAACCACCGCACGAGTCCAAATGTCGCCCGTAGACCGGGTAAACATTCCCCAGGCACAGCAGTTCGTATCCAACTACGGGGATCAGCTCCGCGAAATGATTCGCAGTGTAAAAGCAACGGAAAACCTTTTCAACTGGGAATTCAACGATTCGCCCCAGTTCCGCTCGCTGGACAGCTCCGCAAGGCAGCTTTCGGCCGCGCTGGACGCAAATCCGCCGCTGATGACCCCGATTTCCAAGTTCTACGAGGAATTTGTAGCAAATGCCCGGAATTATTTTCGATACAGAACCGAGCCGCTGACCGATGCCGATGCACTGGCAAGACGGGCACGAAACGAGAGAACCACCCGGTCGAGAAACAGACTGGCCGCCACCGAAAGCATTCTGCGATTCGCCGATAATCTGGAGCAGGCCCGTGCCCAGGCGATGCCCGCACCGGAAAAGCCCGATCTGCAGGCGCAGATGAATCGGGTCCGCCCCGCCGGGCAGCAGAAATATCCCTGGCTTACCATGGATGTGCTGCGGGAACGCGCTGCGCAGCAGAAGGCGATCCTGCAGGAAGAAGATTTTTCCCAGGTCAGCAGCGAAGATCTGAATAAAACCGTAAAACAGTTCGCAAACCAGCGCTTTAAAGAACTCCGCCACATTCTCTGCGAAGGAGACCCGGAAGAAAACGAAGCAATCAACACGGCGCTTCTGGAAGCCCGGTCCTACATTCTCGCAGGACATAGTGCGGAGGATCTGCAGCGGACCGAACTGGCCGAAAATCCGCTTATTGCAGCATACGCTGAACTGATTACGCAGGCGGTCACAGAAGACCAGGCGCAGCGCGAACAGGATATGGCAGATGCGGAGGCCGTCATCCGGCAGCAGCGCCTCGATTTTCACTATGCACCCGCTGCACAGGTACCTGCACGGGAACAACCGCAGCAGGAACAGCCTGCAGCACAGCCAAGCTATGAAGAAAAAGAGCTCAGTCACTGGGATACTCTGGACAAAAAATACGGAATTCCCAACTATTACGGTGACGAAAGAAGAGATTCTCTCGCCATGGCTGCCCATACAAAGGCCGCGGAACGGCCCGCCAGAAAAGAATTATCCCTCCGTGCCGCCCGGCTGTCCGGGCAGCAGACGGATCGTCTGTATAATGCCCGCCTGGCCACCGAAAAGATGATCCAGCTCAAATACACGAATGGAAAAGCGCTGCGCGCTATGCGGCACTTTATAAAAGACCACGAAGCGTTTCTGGATGCATTTATCCGTTACGAATTAACCCCGGAGGCCAGTTCCAAAAATGCGGCGCTCATTTACGCGCTGGCAGCCGGAACGCCGGAACAAAAGGCACAGGCCCTGAAGGATCGCATGGCAGAACTGCAGCAGCAGGCAGCCGACTGTCCCCTGGAGGAAGCCTTGTTCGAACCGGAGCAGACCCTGCGGCAGATGACGCTGCACGCAGACAAAATGCTGCCGGTAAGAATGATGGATAAATTTTTGAGCACAGCCGATGGCCAGCACCTGGGGGTTTCTCTGGACGAAATCAGCGCATTTAAAGCTGCGGTAAAGCCGGCGCTGGAGAAATTTTCCCCGTATTACCACGGTTTGGCCCAGATCAAAGATCCGATCTACCAGTACATTAACAGAAAAGCCGCATCGAAATCCCTGCAGGACTGCGGGGACAAGCTGGCAGAAAAACTGAAACAATTCGACGATGCGCTGAAGGCGAAGGAAGCACTTCCGCCCGGACGAAAGACAAACAAACAGATTGCGGAGATTAAGAATAACATCAAGATCACACTGGCAAGCATCCTTGCGGTGGCAGCAACTGACACAAACATGAGAAGGAAAGGCATACGCGACATCGCGCAGGCCGAGTATATGCTCTCCGACTATGGTCTGAACAAAAAGGTCGTGGACATAAAGAAGTCCGAAGGGTTCAAAGCCCTGGCAGACGAGATGAAATACGATGCGCTGATCCGTACGGAGGAAGGCGGCAAAATTACACTGAACAAGCAGGCTGCGAAAAAGCTTGTAACGCTGTGCGATGCCTTCGAAAAAGCCGCTTTCATGAACAAAAAACTGGAGGAGGATCAGAAAACCCTGGAAGAGGCAAAAGCCGCAAAACAGGCGAACGCCGGGGATGGCATCGCCCCCTCCGTTCCCGGAATCCATTAAAACAAAAAAAACCATTCAAAAACTCCGCGGTTCTCCGCGGAGTTTTGTATTTGCCTCGTTTTTAGATTTCGCCCCGGAGTTTTTCCGCGGTTTCGGAGATTTTCGCCAGCCGATGGTTTAAGCCCGACTTGCCCAGGGGCGGGTCAAAAAGCCCTGCCAGATCGGCCAGAGAAAGCTCCGGATTTTCCAGCCGCAGTTGGGCGGTCTGCATCAGTTTGGCGGGCAGGAAGTCCAGACCCACGGTGCTTTCGATGTATTTGATGTCGCCGATCACCTTCTGGGCCGCGTTCACGGTTTTGTCCATGTTGGCGTTTTCGCAGTTGTTGATGCGGTTGGCGGTATTCTTCATTTCCCGGGAAATCCGCACGTTCTGATACTTGAACAGCTGATTGGTGCAACCGATAATGTTCAGAAAGTCCTCGATCTGCTCCCCGTCCTTTAAATACACCACGAATTTTCCCCGGCGCTGGATCACTTTGCTCTTCAGACCGAAGCTGTTGACCAGCTTGCGTACATCGCCGGCCATGTATTCGCTGGCGCAGGAAATCTCCAGATGATAAGACTTTGCCGGGTCGGACACGGAGCCGGCCGCCAGGAAAATGCCCCGCAGGGCCGACTTTTTGCAGCAGCGCTTCCGCACGTTGGCGGGCTCGATGCCGTCCTTAATGTAGTTGGCGCCTTCCTGCACGCCCAGAATACCCACCTCCCGGAGAATAGCTTCCGCGTTCATGTCCGGAGTGATCATCAGGGCGTAGGTGTGACTCTTCCGCTGCAGCTGACCGTCCTCGATCTGCACGGCGGTTTTGGTGCCGAAGTATTCTTTCACCAGCGTAAGAAAAAGACGGGCAATCGCCGGATTGTCCGTGGTCAGCTTTACCCCCATCTTGCCGCCCACCAGCATAATGCTGCCGGCAAAACGGATAAAGCCCGTAATCTGGGCCAGCTGGCAGCACTTCTTGCTCACCGTCAGGCCCGTCAGTTCTTTTTTTACGTCTGCTGTATAACTCATATTCTGCTCCGCCCGGAGCACATTTTAATGGGAAGAATCCTGCTCTCTGTGGGTCACGCTTACCGCCTGGCCGCATTCCGCAAGATGCTTTGCCACCTCTTCCGCGATGACCACGCTGCGGTGCTGACCGCCGGTGCAGCCGAAGGCCACGCTCAGATGATATTTGCCTTCTCGGGTGTATCTGGGAATCAGGTCCAGGATCATGCCGGTGATTTTTGCCACGAAATCCTTGGTTTCTTCAAAGCCCAGCACAAATTCCTTTACCTTTTTGTTCTTGCCGGTCAGTTTCTTTAAGCTGGCCACGTAATAGGGGTTGGGAATGAAGCGCACGTCCAGAACCCAGTCCGCCTCGGTGGGCAGACCGTACTTGTAGCCGAAGCTGCTGATGGAGACCCGGAACAAGTCGCTGTCGTCGGAAACCAGCAGCCGCTTGATCTCCGCGTTCAGTTCCGCCACCTTCAGCTCGGAGGTGTCGATAATATAGGAAGCCTTGGCCCGGATGGGGTCCAGCCTGGTCCGTTCCAGCTTGATGCCCTTTTCGGTGTTGCCGTCCTTGGCCAGGGGGTGACTGCGGCGGGTTTCCTGATAGCGCATTAAAAGCACCCGGTCGGAAGCCTCCAGGAACATGATTTTGTATTCTGTGCCCCCGGCATCCAAAGCCGCCAGGGTGGTACCCAGGTCCTTGAAAAAGTCTCTGCCGCGGATGTCCGCAACAAAGGCCACCTTTTCGATGGACGGGTCTTTTTTCAGATGATCCAGAAGCTG
>JAZUDB010000195.1:0-9356 GCA_045639385.1 Anaerovoracaceae bacterium
CCATAACGGCACCGCTGCCGCCTCTGCCGGCTGCTCTGTGTTCGTCGTTCATAACACAGGCGGTCAGGTCTTTGCGTTCTCCTGCGGGAGCAATCAGTGCGGCGTCGATCTTGTCGCCGGGAACGGCCTTGAGCTTTCCTTCCGCAGCAACAGTGGTAAGACCCCAGAGATCTGCGGCGTCGCAAAGTTCTGCCTTGCCGTCTTCAATATAAATGTAAACCGGTTTTTCGGAGATGCCCTTTACAAAAACTGCGTCAAAGCCTGCAGCCTTGAGTCTGGCACCGAAATCTCCGCCGGAGTTGGCGTCGTTCCAGCCGCCGGTTACCGGGGACTTGCTGACCACGGTGTAGCGTCCGCCGAAAAATGCGCCGGTTCCGTTAAGCGGTCCGCACACAAAACCGATGATGCTTTCCGGTCCAAAGGGATCCGCCTTTGCCGGCATATTGTCGAATAAATACTTTGCGCCCAGAGAGGGGCCGCCTACAAACATTCTTGCGGTTTTTTCGTCCAGAACCTGTACTTCAAAGCTCTTGGTACTCAGGTCCGCAACCAGGATTTTACCTACATATCCGTTCATGAATACTCCTTTCCGGTCTTTTGCACAAAAAAAGACCGCACAAATCTGGCAGTCTTCTTTGCAAATAACGGCAGGCGGAAAGCTTGCGCTTTCTGCCCAATGGCCCGGAATTCCCGGAAAGGCAGCTTCGGGCTCGAAGACACTGAATCACTTTCATCATACAGGAAAACCGGACCGTCCGTCAACTTATGTTATTATGAACCTATCACCCGCAAAATCGGGCGTTTCTGCGCTGCAGCAGGACCCGCCTGAAGCCTACAGTTCTTCGAAAAGCTTTGTACCCTTCTTAAGAGTCCAGAGGGCCAGTCCCCCGTCGATGAGGGCAAAAACGCCCACAAGAATCGGCAGGAAATACGCGGCAAAGGCGGTGTTGAACAGCTTGTAATAGGCAAAGCCCAGCACAATGGTCAGCACCATTCCCGCAAAGATCATGATGACTACGGGTGCGCTCTGCTTTACCGGAACCGCTTCCACCGTCCAGTCCAGCTTGGGCATCTTCAGGTTCAGCGCCAGGCCGGTCAGAGCTTCTGCCAGAACCGCCAGCACCGCAAAGAGCAGCAGCTGAATCCATAGGGACGCATCAAAGCCCAGCACCCAGCAGGCCACAGCGGTCATCAGAAGCGCCGGCGGCAGCGTAATCACCAGATGTGCATACAGCTTGGATGCCAGCACGTCCCGGGCGGGCAGCGGCATGCTGCGCACAATCCACAGGCTCTTGCCTTCCAGGGAAATGGAAGGAGCGGTCAGGGTGTTCATGGACGTAATGGTCAGAATGACCCCGGCAGCCGCGGCGGGAAGGATCTTCGCTACGGGTCCCAGCAGAGAGAATGTTTCCACCAGGATCCGGATATCTGCGGATTTCACCACAAGAAGTACCGCAGCGGCCAGCATAAAGACGCTGCCCAGTCCTGCGTTCAGCATGTAGGTGGCACTGGAAACAAAATGCTTCAGCTCCCGCTTTACCAGCGTCTTCTTTGCGCTGCCGGTTTTGGAAACCGCACTGTAAACCATAGTATTTGCCGCGTCTTTGGAGATCTTCTTTCCGCTGCTGTCACCGGTGGTGGCAATCTTAATAAAGTTGGCGGAAAGTACCTTCAGGGTAATGAAGAACAGCACGGCAGCGCCTGCGGTAAAGAGCAGCAGAGATTTCAGATCTCCGGTGCAGGCATTTCCGAAGATATAGAACACGTAAGCACTGTTTTTGATGGTCTCTCCGGTCTGAATGGCGTTGGCCGCCAGATCCTGCAGGGTTTCGCTGAGGCGGAAATAGAAAATATAGTAAGCGCCCATCAGGGTTAAGCTGATCAGCACCGTAATGACGCTCTTGTTTTTCAGTTTGGCGGAAATCAGGGCCACAACCCATCCCAGCACGCAGCAGAGCACCAGAATGACCATACCCATCACCAGAAGCATTAAGAGGCAGGAGATCAGCGTCTTTGCCTCCATGCCTTTTTCAATGAAATACACCAACATGGCCGGGCCCAGAGCGGTAAGCTCGAACACGAAGTTCAGCAGGAACACGCCCAGCATCCGCACCGACAGAATGGTTTTCGGCGGAATCGGCATGGCCAGCAGCATTTCATTGTCCTTGGCCTTGTAGAGCATGGAATAGGTGGTAAACACACTGCCCACCACGCTGATGACCAGTCCCACGATGCCCATAAGGGCAAAGAAGAGCCAGTCCAGGCCCAGGGGCAGCATGCTGTCCGCAAAGAGGAAGGACATGCCGCCGAAAGCAAGCGCCAGACTCAGGAAAAGGAACACAAACAGAACCACAAAACCGGCGGTGCCCATGGCCTTTTTCTTCTTGCTCTTGTTCTTTCCGCCTGCGGTAAAGGTGGACATGACCTCCCGCAGCTGTTTTTTCAGTAACGCTTTAAACATGGCTTATTCCTCCAGTTCCAGGAATACGCTTTCGAGGGATTCGTCACCCTTCACTTCTTCCATGGTGCCGAAGCGGATCAGTTTTCCGCCCTTGATGATAGCCACCTTGTCGCAGAGCTTTTCCGCCACGTCCAGCACGTGGGTGGAGAAGAAGATGGCCCCGCCGTTTTCGCAGTGCCGCCGCATGATCTGCTTTAAGGCAAAGCTGGCCTTGGGGTCCAGGCCCACGAAAGGCTCATCCATCAGGATCAGCCGGGGGCTGTGAATCAGTGCGGAAATTACCGCCAGCTTCTGCTTCATACCGTGGGAATAGGAGGAGATGGGCTGCACCAGGGCGTCGGTCAGTTCCAGCGCCTCGGAATACTCCTTCAGGCGGGCGCTGCGGTCCTCCGCGGAAATCCCGAAAATGTCCGCTACGAAGTTAATATACTGAATTCCGGTCATATAGTCGTAAAGATCCGGATTGTCGGGGATATAGGCGATTTTCTGCTTGCAGGCGATGGGATCGTCCTTCAGGCGGATGCCGTCGATATAGATTTCGCCGGCATCGAAGGGCAGAATGCCTACCACGGCTTTCAAGGTAGTGGTTTTGCCGGCACCGTTGTGACCGATAAAACCGTAAACTTCGCCGGGCTGAATGTGCAGAGTCAGGTCGTCTACGGCCTTCTTATCGCCGTAGGTTTTGGTAAGATGTTCGATTTTCAGCATTTCAATACTTCCTTTTATTTTATATCCAGTTCGATGGGTGCATCGATGGTTTCGGAAACATACTTTCCGTCCTTTTTGCGCTGCTTGACGCACTCTGTCAGCAAATACTCGATCTGCCCGTTTACCGAGCGGAAATCGTCCTCCGCCCAGGCCGCAATGGCATTATACAGTTTTGGTGACAGGCGAAGCGGCACCTGTTTCTTTTCTTCAGACATAATAAATCCTCTGGAAAAAGGGAAAGCGGATTAATACAGACTTCCGGAGTTGACCACGGGCTGGGCGTCCTTGTTGCCGCAGAGCACCACCAGAAGGTTGGAAACCATGGCAGCCTTGCGTTCTTCGTCCAGCTGCACCGTGTCCTTTTCGGACAGGCGTTCCAGGGCCATTTCCACCATGCCGACCGCACCGTCCACGATCATCTTTCTGGCATCGATGATGGCAGAAGCCTGCTGTCTCTGGAGCATGACCGCTGCGATTTCCGGAGCGTAAGCCAGGTAGGTAATACGGGCTTCCAGGATTTCAATTCCCGCCTCGGATACCTTCTTCTGAATCTCTTCTTTGATCCGGTTTGCCACCAGTTCGGAAGAACCCCGCAGAGATCCGTCATCTGCAATTCCGTCGCCGGTGGTATCCACGCCGGGTGCCACATCGTAAGGATAAATGCGCACGATGTCGCGGAGGGCACTGTCGCACTGCAGGGAAAGATATTCCTTGTAGTTGTCCACATTGAACACTGCCTTTGCAGTATCCACCACGCGCCACATTACCGCAATACCGATTTCCACCGGATTTCCCAGACAGTCGTTGATCTTCTGACGGCTGTTGGAGAGCGTCATAATCTTGAGAGAAATCTTTTTGGTTGGGATTTCCGCGGAAGCACTGGCCGTGGTATTGCCCGCAGCCGCCATCAGCACCAGATCCTTGGCATTTTTGGACTGCACATCGCCGCTCTGGGCCAATTTCGTGTCTGCCGCCGGGTTGAGAGCGGAGCAGAAGGGGTTGACCCAGTAGAAGCCGGCTTCTTTTAAAGTTCCGTAGTACTTTCCGAAGAGGGTCAGTACCAGAGCTTCCTGGGGCTTGATCACCTTCAGGCCCGGATATACGAAAAACATACCGATTACCAGCAGGATACCCAGTACGATCAGCAGCGGATGACCCATGACCGCACCGAAAATAATGCAGGGAATAGCGCTCAGCTGCAGCAAAACTGCCAGAAGCAGCACTGCCATTCCGATTTTACGTCCCTTTAATACTTTTTCCGTCATTATGTAATACCTCCTTTAAGCGGTAAAGCGAATCGAGCTCTCGCCTTACGTTCAAACCCCGATGCGGGGCCTATATTCATTTGATATCAAAATCATATCACATTTATTTCGTTTGTCAAGTGGCTTTCCCCCGGCAAAAAACGTGCCGTCCCTCTGTATAAACTCTTGTTTCCTTTCTGCGGAAATCCGGAAAAAGGAGAAAATCTTTCAAATCAGGCAAATTTTTTTCTTCTTTGTTTTACCATACGGGAATTCCTATGTTATAATGGGAAAAAAGAACGATTCCCTCGGCACATATAGGAGGTTTGACCATGGGCAAGTTTGTTATCAAAGACGCAAAGAACGGCGTTAAATTCGACCTCAAAGCAACCAACGGCGAAGTTATCGCATCCTCTGAAGTTTATTCTTCTCTCGCATCCTGCAAGAAGGGCATTGCAAGCGTAGCAAAGAATGCTCCCATCGCACCGATCGAAGACCAGACTGTAGAAGGATACACCGTAGAAAAGAACCCGAAGTTCGAAGTTTATACAGACAAGAAGGGTGAATTCAGATTCCGCCTGAAGGCAAGAAACGGACAGATTATTGCAGCATCCGAAGGATACAAGGCAATGAAGAGCTGCCAGAACGGCATTGCTTCCGTAAAGAAGAACGCTGTAGACGCTCCGGTTGAAAAAGCTGAATAATTTATAAAACATAGCCGATAAAAGGCATTTGTCCCCGGGCAAATGCTTTTTTATTGCTTCGAAAGGTGGAAACTTCTCCGAAATGTTGGTATAATTTTATTATATGTTATTTTTATCAATATAAGGAGCCGAGAAAAATGGACAATACCGAACTGATGCAGTACCGGACCAAATTGTTCCGCGATGCTGCCGCATTCAACAAACCGGACAGAATCCCCCACCTTTCCTTCTTCGTTACATGGAAGATTCTGGACGGCGGCTACACCCTCACCGAGGGCCTGCGCAATTACGACATCATGACCAAGTGCATTCGTGAGCACCAGGAAAAATACAACTTCGACGCGATCTTCGAACTGGGTGTCCGCAACATCGTAAGACTGGTGGATCACCTGGGCGGCGGAACCTACATCGTTACCGATGACGCCATCGAATACAAAGACAACGCGCTGGTCAACCTGGACGAGCTGGATGCCTATATTGCCAACCCCACCAAATTCATCTGGGAAGAAGGCATGAAGAAGAAGTACCCCAAGTGGGCGGACGGCACCATCGAAGCTGCCGACATTCAGAAGACCTTCGACGAACAGAAAGCCTTTATGATGTATTTCCAGGGCGTTCTGAAGATGCTGCCCACCGAATACGGAATTCCTACCTTTACCGCGGCAAGCGTACCCTGCTACCCGGGCGTAGATTTCCTCTTCAACTCCATTCTGGGTATCAAGAATCTTTCTCTTGCCATGCGCAGAATGCCCGAGAAGGTAGACGCAGCAGTTGCAGCTTCCAACACCCTCTTCCAGAAGGCCGGCCTTGCGGCACTGGCACAGAGACAGGGTCCGGATCCCAACGCCTGCTTCGACTACGACATCGCTCTGCTGGTTCACACCATCTTGAACCGCAAGCAGTTTGACCGCTGGCTGTGGCCGGATTTAAAGCCCCAGCTGGACCTCTTAAACGAAAAGAATATGACCGTCCGTCTCTTTATGGAAGGCAGCAGCAAGCCTTTCTGGGACTACCTGGCAGATTACAAGAAGGGCATCATTACCATGCATCCGGAAGCAGACGACGTATTCGAAATGCGCAAAGCCCTGCCGAACTGCGCCATCCTGGGCGGCATGCCGGTGGAACTCCTGGGCAGAGGAACCCCGGAGCAGTGCGTAGAAAGAGCCAAGGCTGTAGTCGACGGACTGGGCGGACTGGACGGCGGATTCATCCTCTCTCAGGACAAGATGGTCACCTACCGTCAGGACGCAAAACCGGAAAACGTGAAGGCCGTTTCGGACTTTATTCTGAACTACAGAGGATAGGAGGCTTGCATTATGGCAGACAATATCATTACGAAATTCCCGGAAGGGCTGGATTATCTCAATGAACAGCTGGACGTGATGGGCATTCCCAACACCGAACAGACCGCTCCCATGAGAAAACAGATGATTCAGAGTATTATTCTTACTCTGGCAAGACAGTAGTCCGCCGGAGTCACAGGAGTTATTGAATGGCAGACAACAAAAACAATACTGAAAAAGAAAAGAAAGGCACCAAATTCTCGGTAGGACTGGGCCTGTTGGATTATCTCAATCCGATTGCATATTCTACCACAAGCATCATCATCCTGACCCACGTGAAGGACATTTTCCCGAAACCCTCCTTCCTGATTTACCTGGCAGGCGTCGTGCTCTCCATGATTTTCGGATTCACGATTCCCACGGTAAAGGTTCTGGTGGGCCTGGGAAAATTCGAATTTAAAATGCCGGTCAACTTCGTATTCTACGTAAACTTCGGAATACTAATCTCCGGCACGGTACTTCTGTACAACTTCATGCATATGAAACCGATTGCACTGATCGTGATGCTGGCGGCAATTGTGCTCTTCCTCGCCTTTATTTACGCAAAAACGAAGAAGTTCAATTCCGTGGCAGTGCTCACCGGCTCCGCAGGATACATTTTAATCTACATTTCCTTGATTGCCGCATCTCTGGCCAAGGGAATGGTTGCACCGGTGGTGCTCTACGCAGTTGCCATCTGTCTGATGATTCTGCTGGTTTGCATCGGCTGCTTCTCCAACCTGTACAACGCAAGAGTACACTGGGTCATCGAAGCATCCAACGCCACCTGCCAGACCTGCGTGGTCATTGCCACCTTCCTGCTCTTCTGCAGATAAGCGAGGCCACAAAACAAGAGAACGACAAAGACCCCCTGTACGAAATTGTACAGAGGGTCTTTCTCTTTTATTCGATTTACTTCGGAGACCTAATTAATTTACATTCCGTCGCAATCGACAAATCCCGTTTTATTGTAAAATTCACCCACAAAGCAGGATCCTGACCGCGTGGGCCCAAGCATTTCGGAAGAGTTTCACCCAAGTCACCTTTCCTCGGCAATGTGGGCGCACATTTTTGAAGTTTTTTCGGAAATTTTCACCCAATCCGCCTGATTCACAGTACATGGGCACAGAAAATCGGCCATATTGGCAGTAAGAAGCCTTGAAAAATGTGCCCATCCGGACATATGTACATTGATTGGGTGAATTCACCGAAAAAAAAGTTCTCAAATATGGTCCCACTGCCTGGGATTACAGACAGTTGGGTGAATCCATCAAAAATCCGCTGAGTTTATAACGCCCGAAAGCATACAAGATGTGAAAACCATCCGGTCAAAACCGGGCGGTTTTCTCTTTTGCAAAGGTCATCCTCAAAAAATCAACGCATTTTTTGCATTCTATTTTTTATAGATAGGTAATTCGGAAAAAATATAGTAAAGTAGTAATGCAAAAGTATGGAACCCTAAAACAAGAGTATAAGAAAATGAACCCGTCATATACCGGAAACAAAATTAAAGAACTTCGCATCGCCCGGGGGATGACCCAGGCGGAGCTGGCTGAAAAAATTCATGTCAGCAATAAGGCTGTAAGCCGTTGGGAAATGGGAAAAAACTTCCCGGATATTTCAATTCTGGAAAACATCGCAGAGGCACTGGACACGTCCGTGGAATACATTCTCGGTGTAGATACCGTAAAACAGGAGCGCGAACGCAAAGATTCGCGGAAAGAAGGCGCAAAGATTTTCTTCTTCGGGGTATTGCTGCAGATAATTGCATTTGCGGTGTTCCATCGGTTTTCCGCGAGCGTTCCATCCGGCGTAGCTACCTTTTTCGTTCTCATATTCAGTTTAGGTACCATTCTTGCGGGGCGGGGGATCGGAATCACAATCCGGGAGAAATGCCCGGAGAAAACCCGATGGCTGGAGATTTTAAAAACGAAAATGCATGGCCTGTGCACCTTGTTCTTTGTAGGTTTGCTCCTTTTACTCTTCGGACTGGAAGCTTTGTCGGAAGATGCAATGACGGTGGAATCTGTTTTCGGCAGCATAAACGACATTGGTTTTCAAATCATATTATTGCTTTGGGGTGTGGTGGGATCGTAAATCGACAGAAAGGACGCCAAATATGAAAAAATTCATTTCTTTATTCTTAGTTTTGTCAAAAGAGAAAACCGCCCGGCTTGAAGCCGGACGGTTTTTGATTTTTTGCCGTTTATTTAATTTTCTTAAAATTACCGTAGGTACTGCTTACCGAAGAAATCACCGCAAAACTGCCGGGATACTTCCGGATGATCTTCTCGAAATCCGCCACCTGATGCTTGTTGATGACGCAGATCAGAAGATCCCGCTCGGAATGGGAATACATGCCCATGCCCCGGAGCACCGTGCAGCCATGCCGAAGACTCTGCATCAGTTCCGCAGCCATCTCATCCGGCTGATTGGTAAAGACCTCGAACTTGACGGCATTTTTCGCACCCTTGAATATGGTGTCCCCGATGCGGGTGTTCACGTAAATATAGATGATGCACAGAATGACGGAGCTGTACTTGCGGCCGTACACGAAGAACGAGGCCAGCGCCACCGTCACGTTAATGGCGAAATTCACCCATACCATATTGTACCGGGGGGATTTTTTGCTGATGTAAGCCGAAATGATATCGGTTCCGCCGGTGCTTCCGCCCAGCCGCACACAGCTGCTGTAATCCAGCCCGCCGATGACCCCGGCGGCTACCGCCGCCATAATTCCGTCCCCGTTGTCCTTTGCGATAAAGGCAATGGTGGTAAAGTCCATGCTGCGGAACAGAATATTTGCCGCAGAAAAGAAGACGATGTAGGTCAGCGTCCGGTAAGTGTACTTCGGGGACAGGTATTTTGCCGCAAACAGCAGCAGCGGAATGTTCAAAAGCAGATTAAAGTAACCTAC
>JAZUDB010000196.1:0-27002 GCA_045639385.1 Anaerovoracaceae bacterium
AGCACGCCCCACCACTTATATACCCAGATAAAAGAATTATTGCTGGTAGCGGCCAGGAAGGATTCGAAAAGACCGAAAAGTGCAGCCATTTCAATCGCTCCCACCACTTTGCAGCTGATTCCTTTTCTGGTTCCGCCGGCAGTAAAATACCGCACACTTGTGTCATCCGGCAGTATCTTCCAGGAAATGATGCCCGCCAGAGAGAACATCATGGACAGCTCCCAGCACACACCGATGAGCAGAATAAAGGTGGTGGACTGGTTGGATACGGTCCAGAGCGGATACCCGAAGATGCGGGCAATTACCGCATTGGCGATCTCGTACAGCCAGTGCACGCCGTAAAGCGCCAGACCGGCACACACCGCCTTGGTATTCTTGTTGCGGATTTCCGTCCAGTAAACGTAAAACACCACCGCCAGAATAAAGATAAAGGTCCAGTTGAAATTTTCCGTACTTCTTACCACGACGGCATCCACCAGGTCCTTGGCAGCCTGTGATCCGTCACCCCAAAATTTAAACATTGTCAGCCTCCTTTCGGCAGTTCAATCTCCCGTTTCAAGAATTCTATGTTTATTTTCCGTAATACGCAAGCATTTCCCGGATTGTATCCAGGGTCTGCGGATTATCTACAGGCTTTACCGGCTTTGCCGGCTTTCCGGCTTCGATACCAATCATAGTCAGAGCCTGCTTCAATACGGCAGGCGTACCCGCCAGTTTCATGGTCAGACGCAGCTTTTCCAAGCGTTCCTGATATTCCTGCGCAGCCTCTTTGTTGCCGGAAACAAAGGAATTGTAAATGCCGGTAATCACTTCCGGAATCAGATTGCTGGTGGAAGCCACAGCACCCACAGCACCCAGTTCCAGCGCCTTCAGAATCTTGGAATCGGATCCGCAGAGCACGGAGAAATCCTTTCCTTCCGCAGCGTCGATATAGGCTTTTAAATTATCCATATTGCCGGAGGAATCCTTGATTCCGATAATGTACGGATGATCCGCCAGTACCTTTACGACCTCCGGGCTCACGTTGATATTGGTCCGCGCCGGAATATTGTAAATCAGCATGGGTGTCTGCAATGCGTCCGCTGTTTCGGTATAGTATGCAATCAGTTCCTCGTCCGTCAATGCCTGGAAAAACGGCGTAATTACCGTAAAGTACCGGGCACCGGCAGCCTTCAGCCGTTTGCCCTGAGCAATGGTATGTGCCGTACTGTTGGAGCCCAGTCCAACGAACACGGGTAGGCGGTCCCCGATGTATTCCATGGTTTTTCGGGTATATTCCACTGCGGCATCCTCGTCGATGGCATAGAATTCTCCGTTGGTTCCCATGATGAACAGCCCGTGTACGCCGCCGGCAATGGTGTAGTCAAACAGTTTTTTTGCTTCTTCGAAACGAATATTGCCGTCTTCGTCAAAAGGCGTCACAAGCGCCGGTATAATTCCTTTAATCATTTTATGCTCCCAATTCTCTCAGAATAATGTCCGTGGAAATACTGCAGGTATTTAATTCCGCCTCCGCAGAGCGGGAAGCGATATGCGGGGTAAGGAAGAAATTGTCCAGCGTCAGCAGCCGCTCGCCCGCTTCCGGCGGTTCTCTGGTAAATACATCGAAATAGGCGGCCTTAATCAGGTGTGTTGTCAATGCTTCGTAAAGATCCGCTTCGTTGACGATTCCGCCCCGGGCGGTATTCAGCAGCACGCAGTTTTTCTTCATGCTGCGGATTTCTTCCAGCGTAATCATATCCCGGGTTTCTTCGGTAAGAGGCACGTGCACGGAAATAAAGTCCGCCGTGCGGTAGATTTCTTCCGGACAGCTGATTTGTACGCCGTACGCCGATGCGGTTTCAGCAGCGATAGGGAATGCGTCGAAAGCCAGCACTTTCATGCCCAGGCCTTTTGCCATCACGGCAAGATGTTTTCCGATGGCGCCGAATCCGATAATGCCCAGGGTCTTTCCCAGCACTTCGGAACCGGTATATTTATTCCAGGAACCCTTTCTGGTTTCGTTGATACTCTCAATCAGATTCTTAGTGTCGGCAAGAATAAAGGTAATGGCCAGTTCCGCCACCGAGCGGGAATTGCAGCCGGCACAGCGACCCACAAAAATTCCCTTGCTGTCGCAGTATTCCGCATCGATATTGTCGATTCCTACGCCGAACTTCACAATGGCTTTTACATTTTTGCAATGGTCCACAAACGCCCGGTCCACCGTTTCGGTACCCACAATAATACCGTCCGCATCTTGGCAGTGTTCATAAAACTGCTCTTTGGTATAGGTCTTTCCGCTGTTGTTATAATCCACGGTAAAGCCCTTGTCTTCCATAATTTTCACATATTCCAGGCCCACGTTGGCAAAGCCTCTGGGGGTAATGACAATCTTCATTTTTTCACCTCATCTTCTCTTAATTTTCCCAAGGACCCGCCCGGATGCCACTTGACATACTGTTCGGGAGATATTTCCTTATAGGACTGCAGAATCACACTCAAAGCCTGCAGCACCATGGTTTCCGCCAGAATAGAACTGCGGGGTGCCCGGTTCAGCGGACCGCCTTCTTCGCTGACATGCGCCGTCAGATGCACGCGGCTTTCCCGGGCCAGCCAGGAATCCGGATTGCCGGAGATGCCGATTACGCTGCAGCCATTGTTTTTTACCGCAGTTACCGTAGCCTTCATTTCCGCTGTTTCTCCGCTGTTGGAAATAAAAATAACCACGTCCTGTTTCGAAAGCTGACCGCAGCTGCCGTGAACCGCTTCCGTTCCGTGCAGGAAATAGGACGGCGTGCCCGTGGAAGCAAACAACGACGCCGCATAACCTGCAATATGAGCCGGCTTGCCGATGCCGGATATGTGCAGCCTTCCGCCTGCGGATTCCGCGTCCAGAATCATCTGTGCTGCTTCGGAAAGTGCCTCAAAATCCATATTATCTGCCGTTTGACAGCTTTCCTGCTTTACCGTCTCCAAAAAATGCTGCAGACTGTTTTTTTCTTTTTCGTTCATATGCGCCTCTTCTAAAGCAGAAATTCATGATTTTCCAAAAAAACTTGAATTCCGTTTTCATTATTGCTTTTTCCAGTAATAAAGTCTGCGATGGGTTTGATAAAATCCTTGCCGTTGGCCATGCAGACACTGATTCCGCTGTGTTCCATCATCTGACGATCGTTTTCCGCATCCCCGAAAAACATAATGTTTTCCATGGTCCATCCGTAACGCGCCAGTACTTTTGCGGTTCCTGCCGCTTTAGAATTCTCCAGACTGATGAGTTCGTAAATATCGTCTTCCGTTCGAACAGATCGCAGACCATCCACCGGATTGGCTTTCACCGCTGCATCCACCCGGTCAAAATCCGCCGGATCAAAAAGCACCAGGAACTTGGATGCCGCCACGTACTCCGTTTCGTCCGGATAGTAGAATTTATTGTACGCATTGCGGGTCAGCACACCCTCCACGGCTTTGGTGTAACGGTTTGCAATCAGTTTGTGACCGTCATTATGGAAGGCGGAAGCAATGAAATCGTATTTCCCGAAAAGCGTCAGACAGCGGTTCAGGGTCTCCACCGGAATATAGCCGTTGGTAATGTGCTCACCGGTATCAAAATAGTAAAGATCCGCACCATTGTTGCACACCATAAAGTCCAGAAGACCGTCCAACTGAAAGCGCTCGATAATCGGGCTTACCGAAACCTCATGCCGTCCTGTGGCAAAACCCAGGCGCAGCCCCCTGCGCTGCTTCAAGTCCCTTAAATAAGCAATCAGTTCTGGATTGATGCATTTGCTATCGTCCAGCAGGGTTCCGTCCAAATCAAAAAATAAACTTGTTATTGTTTTGTCCGTCATTATCTGTATTCCGCCGCAATGTCAGCAAAGGCCGCAGCCCTTCTGGTCAATTCGTCCCAGTTTCCTTCCTCTCTGCATTTCGGATCCACTAGTTTGGAACCGATAGCTGCTCCGGCAAATCCAATCTCAAGATATTGCCGGAAAGTTTCTTCGGTAATACTGACCGTGGCAAGATAGCGCACATGATGCAGCGGTGCGTAAATATCCTTGCAGTACTTAATGCCCAGCGTTCCTGCCGGGAAAAGCTTGATAAAGTCCGCACCGGCCTTATCCGCAGCTACGATTTCGGAAGGTGTCATACAGCCAGGAATCGAAACCAGACCGCAGGCCAGCGTTGCCTTGACAATTTCCGGGTCGAAATTGGGAGAAACCACAAAGTCCGCGCCGGCAGCCTTTGCATTTTCCACCTGCTCCACCGTAAGAACCGTACCGCATCCCATCCGCATTTCCAGATGCCGGGCATGAACCGCCTCCACATTTTCTTTCATAACGCGCAGGGTATCAGGATCCGCCGGATCATATGTAATTTCAAACATACGAATGCCGCCCTTTCCCAGCGCATCGGCCAGTTTCAGCAATTCTTCGCCGTAAATACCCCGGGTTACCACCACGATTTTATAATCTTCGATTGCCTGAATCGTTTCTTGTCTTCCCATTATTTCTCCTTACTGTCTGAAATATTTCAATACATTTTCTGCCGCTGCCATGGAAACTTTCCGCACTGCACCGTCGGTTACCGTGGCGGAATGCGGTGTAATGACTACATTGTCAAAGCCTGCAAACGCATCATCCGTAGAAGGCTCTGCAAAAGAAACATCCGCCCCGTAGGCAAAGATTTTTCCGCTGCGAAGCGCTTCCAGAAGCGCTTCTTTATCAATCAATCCGCTCCTTGCAGTATTGACCAGTACCAGATCCGGCCGGGCTTCTTCCAGCAGCTGGCATCCAACGATACCCTCTGTTTCCGCCGTCAGCGGCAGATGCAGACTGATAAAGCTGCATTCCCGGAAAATAGTCCGTAGATCCGCCTTTTCAATACCGTACTGCAGGACAAAACTTTCGTCATAGAATGCATCGTAGACCAGAATCCGACAGCCGAAACCCGCCGCCCGCCGGGCAGTTTCCCGTCCGATGGCGCCTAGACCCACAATACCAAGTGTACTGTCCGTCAAATCTTTTCCTTGAATTTTCTTATATTTTCCGGCTTTATATGCACTGTTTTCCGGCGCGATATTGTGAGAAAGCATCAGCATCAATGCCAGCGCATGATCCGCCACGGCACTGCTGTTGGCTCCTGCCGTAATCTCCAGCGCAATACCCAGATCCTGCAGCGCAGGAATATCCACATTGTCAACGCCCACGCCGTAGCGGGAAACTACTTTTAATTTCGGGCAGTTTTCCGCCACTCTTCTCGTAAAAGGATCAGTGGAAAGAATCACCGCATCCGCGTCTGCACATAATGCGATCAACTCGTCTTCGGTCAGAAGTCTTCCGTAAGGATTCTTCACAATTTCAAAACCCGCGGACCGGAGCAGGTCTACGGGTTCGGGGTCGACGGATGCAAATGAATTGGATGTAATAACCAGTTTCATTACTTGTTTACAAACTCCATGATTTTCTTTGCGTTTTCTGCAATTTCTTCCTTGGTTCCTTTGGTCAGAAGGCTTCCGATGGCCAGGCAGTCTGCACCGTTCTTCAGCCATTCTTCGATATTGTTTAAGTTAATTCCGCCGCTGACCAGAATAGGCATGAACGGCAGAGGTGTTTTTAAAACCTTAGCCATTTCCGGACCGTAGAAGTTGGAAATCGGGAAGCACTTGATAAAAGAGGCCCCATATTCCAGACCGGTTACCATCTCAGAGTAAGAAGTGCAGCCCGGGCAGTACGGAATCTGATACCGGTTGCAGAGCAGCGCCACATCCTTGGAGAAGTTCGGTGCAATAATAAACTTCGCGCCTGCAGTAATTGCCATTCTTGCGGTTTCGGAATCTAGAACGGTTCCTGCACCCACCAACATATCCGGATATTTTTCGGATAACTGCTTGATGTAATCACTGGCTTCCGGAGAAGTATAGCTTACTTCCATGACGTCTACACCGCCGGCAAGGCAGCCTTCCACAATTTCGCAGCCTCTTTCGAGGGAATTGATTCTGACAACCGCCATAACTTTGGTTTTTGCGATTTTGCTTACGATTTCATTTTTCTGCATGATTTATGCCTCCTACATGAAAATCCGTATTTATAATGTTTTCCAATCTTTTCTTTCGCTGTAATTTGCACAGGCTTCCTTTACCCAAAGAAGATGCTCGATGGGGGTATCCGAAGGAATGGTGCAGTCTGCACCTACCACGAAACCTTCGGTTCCGTTTTCCCGAATCAATTCTGTGCAGAAATTCTGAATTTCTTTCTTTGATCCGGCGTGAATTAAACTGCCGGGAGTCTGGTCATAGCCGCCGATCACGCATTTGCAGTGAGTAAAGAACTTCTTTCCTTCCGCAATGGTCAGGTCGGTGGTATGCAGGGACCAATTGAATACTGCCGCCGGATAATCCCGGTACACTTCAAAATTATTGACTCTGCCCCGATATCCGCAGACATGGGCAATGTTTATGGGATGAATTGAGTTTGCAAGCTCAAGAATTTTCACTTCGCTGGGTTTGATGTATTCGTTGTACTGTTCTTCCGTGAATACATTATCATTGTGCAGGCCCAGATAAATGCCGTCCATCTGCCCTTCGGTCATGACCCGTTCGGTCAGATTCAGCATATCATCCAGCAGTGCTGCATTGGCGATTTTAAAACTTTCCGGATCTTCTGCCAGACATGTCGGATACGCCTTCATGCCGGAAGTACCGGTCAGCTCCTTTAGAATATGGTGGAACGGAGACGGAATATTATAAAAAACCAAAACATCGTCTCCAAAAATTTCTCTTACCTTTTTTGCGTGGTCCACACAGGCGTTTATCCAGGCGTGGTCTCTTCCCAGAGGCTGGATGTTTGCCAGATCTGCGGAAGAATTCAGCGCGGGGTAAGTATAAGATGGTCTGTAAAACAAACCGTCCGACATCAGTTTTACAAAATCCGGATGGAATTCCTCGTTATATTTTCTGTGACCTTCCAAATTCTGTTCTATCAGTTCGGGTCTTTCCATGGCAGCGGAAATAATTTCATTGTCCAGAAAGTGAAACCAGAAACCCACCGGGACTCTGTCCACTTTTTCTCCGCTGAAAGCTTTTGTGACCCATTCTCTTCTGTTCATACGTCTGTCCTTCTTAATCTTTTTGCCGGGAGGAAAACCCTCCCGGCAACGATTAAACTGCTTATTAATTAGTTAGGATATTTGGATGTCCAAAGATCTGCGTACTTTTCAAGAAGTGCTTTCTTTTCTGCTGTGAATACGGGCAGATCGATTTCAATCATTCCGAGTTCGCTGGAAACCGGGCAGAGTTCGGATGCCTTGCATCCCTTGTTTGTTCCGCGGGAAGCGCCGAGCAGATCAAGTCTTGCATCGAGATATTCCACAGAGCATGCGAAGTCGATAACAGCCTTTGCTGCTTCCGGATTCTTGCATCCCTTAACGAGAGCAACACCGAATGCAACCTCAGTATTTCCTTCCTTCGGGTAGATCATCTTGATGTTGTTGAGTCCTGCTTCCTGTGCTTTCATTACGTTTTCAACACAGGTGGATTCATAGGACAGACCTACTGCATATTCGCCGTCGATAACCTTCTGAGTAACGTCAGCAGACTTTGTGGTGGTCTTTCCATCCAGGTTGTCCATGAGCTTTCCGACATATTCCCAAGCCTTTTCATCATAGTAATCCTTGGTTCCGCCGTTGTATACAGCCAGCATGGTTTCCAGTTCTCTCCAGGAAGAAGAAGATGCTGCCGGGTCTGCGTGCATGATGTAGCCCTTGAGTTCCGGTCTTAACAGATCTTCATAGCCCTGAACGTCGTCAATGGTGAGTCCCAGTTCTGCAAGAACGTCAGTGTTGACGATGAAAGACATAACCTGAGTGGTGTAGTAAGCATAGTATCCGTTGGGGTCTGCAGAAGTGAGTTCTGCCTGGTTGGACGGTGTGTACTGATCAAAGAGACCGTAGTACTTGTCTCCGTCTGTTGCCTGAAGTCCGCCGAGAACAACGTCTGTATCGGGGTTGTCCTTTGCAGCTTCTACTGCAGCCATGGTGTCTCCGATGGATCCGTAAATAAATTCTACGGTTACATCCGGATACTTCTTTTCGAACATTTCCTTGAACATATCCTGGTCAGCCTGCTTGTGAGATGTTCTTACAACGACTGTTCCGGAAATGCCGCTGGGCTTCTGAGGTTCTTCTTTTTTGCCGCATGCAGCAAAGCTGAGAACCATTACCAGTGCCAGCACGATTGCTAAAATACGTTTCATTTTTTTCCTCCTAATAAAAAACAATCATGAAACTCATATTATCACGGGATTACTCCCGTAAATACCTATAATTTGATATCTTCCGTACCCGTAATTCGAATGTAAATTAAAAGCACCGCCACTGTCAGTATCGTGGTCACCGTAGCGAAAACGCAGGGAACGCCCTTAGAATAGGCAATGGTTTCGTAAGCACCGATTGTCAGGGTCATGGTCTTGTTTGTCCGCAGAATAATAGCGCTGGACACTTCCGTAATAATGGCGACCAGAGACAGAATGGCACCGGAAACAATGCCGGATTTCATCATGGGAACCGTTATTTTGGTAAAGGTCTTCAGTTTAGAGGCACCCAGAGAAATGGACGCTTCCTCCATGGACATGGGGATCTGAACCAACGTTGCCGTGGCGGAACGGGTGGTATAAGGAAGTCGTCTGACCACACAGGCGGCAATCATGATAATAATGGTGCCTGAAATTGCAACAGGCGGCTTATTGAAAGAAGTCAGCATGGCAATACCGATAACCGAACCCGGCATGATGTAAGGCAGCATGGAGATGGTGTCGGTGGCATTGTTGATGAAGTTCTTCCTTCTTACCGTCAGATAGGCAATCAGCGTAGCCAGAATGATAATGATAATCAAAGCAAACACACCGATGGTCAGAGTGTTTTTCAGTCCTGTGAACAGACCGCGCTTGACGGCGGTTTTATAGTTTTTCAGGCTGTATCCTTTCATGAAAGCCACATCGTTGGAATTCCGGAAGGAACAGAAAATCACGAAGAGCTGCGGCATGTAGGAAATCGCCAGAATGAGATAGCAGTAAAAATGCATGAGTACGCCGGAAACGCCGCCGGCTTTCTTTCGTTCAATGGGATGCAGCGCATTCAGCGAGAAATTGAACTTTCGGGCTGCCAGCTTCTGCAGCAGGAAAATCAAACCGGTAATCACAATACCGATGCAGCTGATGGCAGAAGCAAAACCCCAGTCATCCGCCATTTCGGATACGAACTGGTTATAGATTTCCACCGGGAAGGTCCTGTAACCTTCTCCGATGAGCATGGGTGTACCAAAATCCGCAAAAGCGCGCATGAAGACCAGAAGAGCTGCCGCCAGAACGGTGGGCATGGAAAGCTGCATGAGAACGGACCAGAAGCGCTTCACACCTGTGCAGCCCAGACTTTCACTTGCTTCCATCAAGGAGTTATCGATATTCTTGAACGCACCGTTCATATAGATAACCACCAGCGGGAAGAACTTACTCGTCTGGACCAGAATGATGCCGCCCATTCCGTAAATCGTCGGAATGGTAATGCCCAGGCCCTTGAAAAATTTTGTAATAATTCCGGCTCGGCCCAAAAGGAGCGTCCAGGAGTACGCTCCCACAAAAGGCGCAGACATGCAGCACAGTACACAGATGATGATAAGGAGTTTTCTGCCCTTCAAATTATAGAAGGAGTAGAAATATGAAAAAGGTATTCCTATCAGCAGGGAAAAAACAGTGGAAAGGATGGATACCTTAAAACTGTTTTTGATGGTATTGGTGTAATAAACCTTGGAAAAGAACTGAACGAAATTCTTCAGCGTAAAGCCGCCGTCATCGAAGAATGCCTGCTTTAAAAGGTTCACCAACGGATATACGAAGAACAGGATAAAGGTTCCCAGCACCAGCCAGGAAATCAATGTCCAGACTTCAAATTTTTTCTTGGAAGCTGCGGTATTCATGGTATGCTCCTGCTACTTATTATCGTTTTTGACGCCCATTACGATATTTTTGGAACCGTCCTTGGTAAAGACGTTGATTTTTTCCGCTTTCACCTTCAGTTTGACCAAGTTCCCGTTTGGAATAATATCATCGATGCGAGACTCCTGAATCAGTTCGATTCTGTCATCGTCCTTGTCTTCAGTATGAACGCAGTGCACGCTGTCGGAAAGTACGTAGTAATGGGTGTTCAGTCCCAGGAACACAGAGTCGCAGACTGTAGCCTGAATACCCTCTTCTTCATTGATAATCACTTCTTCGGGACGGATGGTAACGATAACATCCTGATTCTTCTGTTCTTCCTCCAGAATATTGTCCATTTTTACGGAATAACCATCGGCAAATTCCAGGAAGCACCCTTCGGCGGAAGCCTTCAGCGTTGCTTCAATGATATTGGTTCTGCCGATGAAATTGGCCACGAAAAGATTGGCCGGTCTCTGGTAAATATCCTTGGGCGTACCGATGTGCTGAATCACACCGGCATTCATAACCGCAATGCGGTCGGAAACCGCCATAGCTTCTTCCTGGTCATGGGTTACGTAAATATTGGTAATACCGACCTCTTTCTGGATTTCCTTGATTACCGTACGCATTTCCACGCGCAGTTTGGCATCCAGGTTGGAAAGCGGCTCGTCCATAAGAAGCACATCCGGACGGATGACCAATGCTCTGGCCAGCGCCACACGCTGCTGCTGACCGCCGGAAAGTCTATCCGGAAGGCGGTCCGCATATTCCTCAATATGCATGAGCTTCATGAATTTTTCGGTAAGCTCGTTCATTTCTTCTTTGGGGATCTTCCGGTTCTTCAGGCCGAATTCCACATTCTTTCTTACCGTAAGATGGGGAAAGATGGCGTAGTTCTGGAATACCATGCCGATATTGCGTTTTGCAGGGTCAAGATCGTTAATTCTTGTTTCATCGAAGAAAAAGTCTCCGCCTTCGATAGAGTTAAAGCCTGCAATCATACGCAGCAGCGTTGTTTTGCCGCAGCCGGAGGGCCCAAGCAGCGTGAAGAATTCGCCGTTCTTCACATTCAGGGAAAGATCCGGGATTACCACATTATCCCCGTACTTTTTTACCGCATGTTGAATCACAATGTTTACGCTCATAAGTGTCTACTTCTCTTTCTGAAATCAATCTTTCTTATATCTTAACTCTTCTACGAATTTATTGGTCTGGTTGATCCGCTGCATGGAACTGTCGTAACGCTTCGTGGACAGGGAAATAATCAGGGAGTCGAACACCGAAATCTGGGTCACTCTGGCAGAAATGGAGTCGATGGGGTATTTCAAATTGTTGGTGGTGACCACCAGGGGATAATCGCTGCACGCCACGATAGGACTGTCGGAATAGCCCGTCATGCATCCAGTTTTTGCCCCGTTTTCACGAGCCAGCTTCAGGGTATCCACTACCACCCGGGTGCGTCCAGACTGGCTGACACCGAAAACAAAGTCCTGCTCCGTAATGTTCAGTGTAGACTGCTTGGCAGAAGAAGAATCACTGTATGCGATGGCAGTAATGCCAATCTGCATCAGTCTTCGCTGGAAATCCCGGGCAAAATCACCGCTGGCGCCGATACCGTAGATGTATACGATACGCGCATCAAAAATGGCATCCACAATTTTGCTGAAAACTTCTTTGTCAATTTGACGCAGTGTATTCTGCAATGTGGTTATATTTGCTCTGAAAACTTTTTCCATAATCGTATCCGCGTCATCGGTTTTGTCTACGTAAGATGCGTAGGTACTTTCGATTACGGCATTGTCCTTTACCAAAGAAATTTTCAAATCCGGATAGCCGCGAAAGCCCAGAGAATTGCAGCAGCGAACCACGGTAGCCTTGGATACTCCGGCCTTTTCTGCCAGTTCGCCGATGGTCATCTGCACGATATTGTCATGATTGGACACGATAAAATCGGCAACCAGTTTTTCTCTTGCCGTCAGTTTGTTGTACCGCTGTTCGATTTCTTTGATACAGGAAATGTTTGTCATTTTATGAAACTTAGTTTCAATGTATTCAAAAATATCTGGAATTCAGTTTTATTATACTCTCATTGCACAAAAAAGCAAGAATATAAAAAAACAGACATTCCTTACAGATGTCTGCTTTTTACGTAGGACAATACCTGCTTTAACGCGCTGTCCTTCTCGATGCCCGCAAGTCTTAATTTATGTGCATACGCCAGCGCTTCCGAAAAATAGGCACCGGGCGAAAGCCCTGCCTCAATTAAATCCCGCCCCATGACGTAAGGCTTTGCCATGGTTTCCCGGAACAGCTGCAGCCGCGCAAACAAAAACGCACTGTCGCCGGTAAAAGGATCGTCTCCGGAATATACCGGCTTATCGCACATGGCAAAGTACACCAGATCCTCCGGCGCCCTGGCCTGGTCGAACATCCGGTTGGTGGTCTTTACGGCGGATTTTGCGTAGGCCACCACGTTGGGTTTCATGTGCAGCGGCAGCATATTTTCGATGTATTCCCACAGGGCGGACTCGCTGCTGATCCGCTTTACGAAGCTTTCCGCCAGGGGAAGTCCCAGGGTTTCGTGACCGTAGGCGTGAATTCTGCCCTCCGTTTCCTCCGTGGTCACGATTTTTCCCAGGTCATGGGTTATGGCCAGCATCAGAAAGAAGTACGGATTCGAAACCGAATCGCGGTATTCCGCCGCCCGGTCCAGCACCTCCATGGTATGCACCCATACGTCTCCCTCCGGATGGAATTTGGGATCCTGGGGCAAATCAATCAACTGTGCCAGCTCCGGGAACCAGTCCTTCAGCTGGTCTGCTTCCCGCAGGGTTTCGAAAAACACGGAAGGTTTCGGGGCCTTCTGCAGCGCTTTTTTCAGTTCTTCTTCCACCCGCTCCCGGGAAAGCGCGGAAAGATCAATGCGCCGGTAAAGTTCCAGGGTTTCCTCCGCCGTGCGGAATCCGAATCGTGCGGCAAACTGAGCACCCCGCAGTACCCGCAGAGGGTCCTCCGCAAAACTCTTTTCATCCACGTGCCGCAGCACTCCGTTTTCCAGATCCCTGCGCCCGCCGAAAAAGTCCAGGATCTCTCCGGTAAGCACATCTTCCATCAGGGCGTTTACCGTAAAGTCCCGGCGCCGTGCCGCGGCCTCCGGGCCGATAAAGGGATCCGTATAAATCTCGAAATCCCGGTGACCCCTGCCGGTATTTTGTTCTTTCCGGGGCAATGCAATATCGATATCCTCTCCTTTCAGGGAATAGATCCCGAAGGAGCTTCCGAAAGCCATAGGCGTCCCCACATGCCGCAGAATCTCCTGCAGCGTTTCCGCAGAAACACCGTGCACCTCCACGTCCACGTCTTTGTTTTCCATACCAAGCAGACGGTCCCGTACGAACCCGCCCACATAATACACCCGCCCGCCGGCTGCAGCGACCAGCTCTGCAATTTTTCGCTCAATTGCTTTTTCTGTCATAAGAAAAGGCGGGAAAACTCCCGCCTTGATTTTTGTCCTTATTCTGCAAGATTCACCACTTCATAGTTGTGGATAAACTCTCCTAAATCTGCTTCTTCCGCAGAAAGACTTACCACAAACTGAATATTGTGTTCTTTGGAGATTTTCTCTATACGAACGAGGAATTCCTCGAGATTTTCGATGTTGATGTCTGCAAGTTTCAGGATACTGTCAATATAGATGTATTCGATGTCGTGGTCCTGAGAGATTACGCCGTACACGAAGCCGATATATTCGTCCACGTTGGTAATCAGCTCAAAATCATCCATGCAGATGACCCGGATGCTGTACTTCAGATCCGTTGTCAGTCTTGAATTTTTGTTGATAAAAACTACGCTTCCGTTTACTGTATTCAGACAATCATTGGCAAGCTCCACCATTTTCTTGGTCTTTCCGCTGCCCTTGTGTCCGATTAATAATTTAACCATGGGAGATCACCGCCTTGCTATTTTATATTAGTTCTATTATAAAGTCCGTACCGATTTATCACAAGGATATTTTTTTTCGAAGCTGACCGCAGGCTGCATCAATATCTCTGCCCAGAGACCTTCGCACCGTGGCCGGAATGCCCAGTTTCTCCAGTCTTGCGGCAAACGCCCCCGCTGCTTCCCGGTCGCTGCCTTTCATATTGTTCTCCACCACCGGATTCAGGGGAATCAGGTTGATGTGGCAAAGCAGTCCTTTCAAAAGCGCTGCCAATGCTTTTGCATCCTCCGGCCGGTCGTTCTGTCCGGCAATCAGGGTATATTCAAAAGTAATGCGCCGACCCGTTTTTTCCGCGGTTTCCCGGCAGGCTTCAATTAATTTCGGCAGCGGATTTCCTTTTGCCACCGGCATGATTTTTTCCCGCGCCTCCTGGGTGGCGGCATGCAGAGAAATGGCCAGGTTCACCTGAGGAAAATCCTCCGAGAACTGCCGGATACGGGGAATCAGTCCGCTGGTGGACACGGTAATGTTCCGGTAACTGAGTCCCACCCCCGCCGGATCGTGAATCATTTTCAGGAATGCGGACACGTTGGCATAATTGTCAAAGGGTTCCCCCATGCCCATCAGCACGATGTGACTGATGTCTTCGCCGGAGTCCTTCCGGCAGATTAAATACTCGTCCAGCATTTCCCAGGCCTCCAGATTGCGGATTTTTCCGCCGATGCCCGAAGCGCAGAACACGCAGCCCATATTGCAGCCCACCTGGGTGGAAATGCACAGGGTATTGCCGTATTCGTACTTCATGAACACCGCTTCCACAAAATTGCCGTCCGTCAGCCGAAGCAGATATTTGCGGGTGCCGTCGGAAGAAGTCTGCACCAATTCGGGGCGAATGCTTTCAAAGGAAAAACTTTCGTCCAGCTGACTGCGCAGCGTCTTGGACAAGTTGGTCATTTCGTCAAAAGAAAGGGCGCCTCTGCATATCCATTCAAACGTCTGTTTTTCCCGGAATGCGGGCTGCCCGATTTTCTTCAGTTCTTCTGCTCGTTCTTCTCTTGTCAGGGATTTATAATTCAATGCGCTCTAAACCGGAACAGTTCCTCCAGATTGATTTCACCGATAAACGGTACGTTGATAATCTTCGATTCCAGGATAACCCCGTCGGGCACGAAGCTGAGCAGCATGTTATAAACCATGCTGTCATTGAGCTTGTCTGCCAGCACTTCGGAAACACCCAGCTTTGCGGTGGCATACACCAGACCGAAACAAACCGCCAGAGCTACCAGAAGACCCATGCCGGCACCCAGCAGACGATTCATGGCATTGAGTACGGGCTTATCTTTCAGAGACTTCTGTATGGCATTACAGATGATTTCCAGAATAATAAACACGAGGATGGAGATCAAAACCCACACGATGGTATTTGCATAGGGCTGCAGCGTGGGCTTGATGGTTGCCTCGAAGTTTTCTCCGGGTACCAGACCGAATTTGGCTTCGGTGTACGCCAGAAGTTTCTCCTCCAGCCTGGGATAAAGCCAGTCTACGGCTTTCGGGGAAATCAGAGGTGCAGCAAAATATCCGGCCGCAACGGATGCGCCCAGAGAAACCAGTCCGATGATGCTCTTAAACAAACCGCGGACTGCGCCCCGGATAATGCTGAACACAAAAAAGATTAAAACAATAATATCTATGGTATTCATACTCATATTATATTTGACTTTTTACAAAAGATAAAGTAATATATTTTCTGTTCGGACGGTTAGCTCAGCTGGTTAGAGCGCCTGCTTGACGTGCAAGAGGCCGTAGGTTCGAGTCCTATACCGTCCACCAAATAAAACCCTGAGATTTTTATCTCAGGGTTTTGTTTTGCTTGGATTATGCTGCGCCGCCGAAAAGCCAATCCCAGAAATTATCGAAGAAGGTGGGATCCACTACCGGTGTGGGCGGATTCGTGGGATCGCCCGGGTTTACCGGCTGTTCCGGATTTTCCGGATTTTCAGGATTTTCGGGTTCTTCGGGTTCATACTTCTTGTACTTCGCAAACGGAGATACCGGATACTTCTTGGTATTCTCGTTGTGAATCGGGCAGTAGTATTCCGGCGGATCGTTGACCGCGTCGGGCACTGCGTTCAGCAGGGATGCTTTCTTGGATGCAGAATAGGTTCTGAGTTTCCAGGAAGCCAGAAGAGATTCCCAGGAAACGCCGCCGATTCTCTTTACACAGCTCTTGGAAACCACGTGGGTGCACCAGGGCGTTGCCAGATATCCGGTGGTTCCGCATACCTGAACGGTGGTTCTTACACCGGATGCGGAAGACTTCGGTTCGGTTCCCTTGATAAAGATTTCGGATCGTTTTGCACTGTCCGGGGTGCTGGAGGTAGGCAGAAGTCCGGTCTGCGTATCTACGGTCTTGGTAACGAAGCCTGCTTCGCCCTTCAGTTCAAACTTGCCGGCAGGATCCAGTTTGCCTACGTCCTGCATAACAGCCTTCCAGACCTTAATGGCAGAACGGCTGGATGTACCGCTCAGGTACAGGTTGCTGTCGGAGCCAAGCCAAACGGTTGAGGAGTACTTGGGTGTCAGTCCGCAGAACCAGAGGTCGTAGTTGTTGGAAGTGGTTCCGGTCTTTCCTGCTACCGGCTGGCAGTCCATCTTTGCTGCGGTAGCACCGCCGCTGTCGACAACGGACTTGAGCACGTTCAGCATCAGAGAAGCAACTTCCGTATCCAGAACCTGACGGGATTCGGTCACAGAGGACAGAACCACGTCGCCATTTTTGGTGGTAACAGTGGTGTAGCAAGTCGGAGAATTATATACGCCGTAGTTGCCGAAGGTGGCATAAGCCGCACACATTTCCAGCGGAGAAACACCCTGCGTCAGTCCGCCCAGAGCCAGTGCAGCCGGGTTTACGTCATTGCTTTCACCGGATTTTACGATGGTGGAGAGTCCCAGATTATCCAGATTGGTCAGGATTTCATCCGGAGTCAGCACGTTGTTGAACAGAGATACCGCGCAGGTGTTGAGAGACTGCTGGCAGGCATATCTTAAATAGGTGGCGCCGCCGTATTTGTTGGTTACGTTGCTGGGCCAGAATTCGTCTCCGTTGTCGGTAGGAATATCGTCAATCGGGGTGGCTGCGGTATAAATCGGACGGTTGGTAATACCGTCTACCTTGGCCGCATTCAGCTTTGCGTTGGTAAAGCCCTTCTGCAGCGTGGTGGAATATACGGACAGCGGCTTGATGGAAGATCCGGTCTGGCGGGGGTTGGTGGCTCTGTTGAAGAGCTTGCTTCCCTCGATGTCGCGGCCGCCGATCATGGCAACAACCTTACCGGTTTCGTTTTCAATTACAACGAAAGCAGACTGGGGCTGAACTACGCTGTCGGGAATGGAATAGAGATCCGGATTGATGGTTACCGTACCGTCTTCGTTGAACACGAAAGACTTGCCGTACTTCAGTTCTCCGTTTTCCAGAGTGGCATTGAAGTATTCCGGCTTGATAATCAGATTGCCGTCGGAATCTCTGTCTTTATACTCTGCAGGAATACGGATGTATCCGCCGTTGGTGGTATAGAGAACGCTGTCCTTCCATTCATAGAAGAACTTGAACTCCAGGGAGTAATCGATGGTTTCTCCCACCATGGTTTTATAGATGTTCAGACGCTTGCCGGAGAGAATCTTCAGTCCGCCGTCTGCAGTCTTTTCGTATTCGTCCTTTGCCAGAACAAATTCGCCGTCCTTGTTGAACATATTATCCTTCAGGTACAGCAGAACTCTGGTAGTGGAATCCTGGTAAAGAATATTCTTCTTCTTGTCGAAGTTAATGCCGCTCTTGCCGATGTTGGCAAAATTGCTGTGTTCGTCGTAAACGCCTTCCACGATCTTCTGGATGGTGGAATCCAGCGTGCTGTTGATAATCAGACCGCCCTGATATACCAGCTTATAAGCTTCGTTGTAGGTGCAGCCGTTATACTTCTGCAGATCCTTGATAACCTGTTCTACGATGTAATCACGGAAATAGGTGGAGAATTCGGAAGAAGACTCAATAGGATCCGTGGGGTGCAGTGCCGCCCGGATATCGTCATGAATGTTTACGGAATCGTATTCTTCCTGGGTAATCTTTTCCTGTGCCAGCATGTTCCGCAGAATCAGGTCGATTCGATCTTCCCCGGCATCGTTATAGTAGATGACCCAATTGCTGGATTTTACAATAATATCGTAATCGTCCGGATTGTCAATTTCATCCACGGAGATACGCTTTAAGGGAGAATACTTGTTGGGCAGCTGCGGCAAAGTGGCCAGAGAAGCGCACTCTACCAGTGCCAAGTCCTGTACGTTCTTGCCGAAATAGGCCTGAGACGCCGCCTGCACGCCGTCCGCATTGTATCCCAGGAAAACGGTATTCAGGTAGGCTTCCAGAATTTGCTCCTTGGAAAGCTGTTTTTCCAAAATCAGCGTATAATAAGCTTCTTTGATTTTACGTTCGAGACCTTCCCATCCTCTGGCGCTCTTGGTTTCCGGCAGATACAGGTTTCTGGCCAGCTGCTGGGTAATGGTGGAAGTACCTTCGATTTTGCTCTTGAATCCGGTCTTTGCGGAATCCCAGATGGCACCCACAATACGCACGAAATTGAAGCCGTGATGCTTAAAGAAGGTCTTGTCTTCCGTGCAGACAATGGCGTCAATCAGATTCTGGGGCAGGTCTTTGTATTCCACGTTGGAACGCAGAGAGCCGCCGTCGTAGATGTTATCCAGCTTGTTCCCGTCCTTATCCAGCAGGATGGAGTTCTGGGAAAGAAGGTCGTAAAGGTTATTCGGATCGATTTTCGGCGTGTTCTGAATAATCCGGTATACGATAAACCCTACTGCACCGCAGCAGAGGAAACCGAGGATCAGAATGGTAATCAGGAAGTTTCTCCAGAAATGACCCTTCTTCTTGCCGTTTTTGCCGACCTTTTCCTTCTTGGATTTCTTGTTTTCTTTCTTGGATTTTGTATTTTTCTTCATTGATCTTGTAGCTGCTGCCGCACCGGCTCCTGCTGCAGCAATTGCAGGCTCCGCTTCCGCAGCTTCCGCCGCCGCTGCTGCTGCCGCAGCCGCTGCCGCATCTTTTTCAGCCTGCTCCGCATCTACCTGCGCAATAATCTTGTCCCATTCCGCTCTGTCGATCACAGCTTCTCCGTTCAGACCTGTACCCAGGTCCTTTCCGGCTGCCGCCACCATCATGGTTGCCGCGCCTGCTGCCGCTGCCGCGCCCAGAGCTGCACCTGCTGCGGATTCGTCAGCTTCCTGCGGGGCCGCCTCTGCCGGAATTTCTTCCGGAGCCGCTTCCGTTTCCGGAACTTCCGCTGCTGCTGGAACTTCCGGCTCATCGTCCGGGAAAGTAATGTTCAGGCCCAGTGCCGCCGCACCCAGAGCTGCTGCACCCAGTGCCGCACCGGATGCTTCCTCTTCCGCTGTCTCTGCGGTTTCTTCTGCGAAAGCTTCCGCCTCGGCGACTTCCGCCATGGCATCTGCAATCTCTGCCGCATCTTCTTCCGCGAATGTAATCTCACCGATTCCGGCTGCCGCTGCTGCTGCCGCCAGAATATCCGGGTCCATATCCTTGCCGCTGAACATGGACAGGATATCTTCGTCGTACTTGTTGTTTTGTGATTCGTTATCCATAGTTTTATTCTCCAAAGATACTATCCGCAAATTCTTCCGGATTGAATACCTTCAAATCCCCTTCTTTTTCGCCTAATCCCACGAACTTTACCGGCAGATCGAATTCGTCTGCTAAGGTTACTACTATACCACCTTTTGCACTTCCGTCAAGTTTTGTTAAAATAATGCCGGTCAGATCCGTTACGTCTCCGAATTCCTTTGCCTGGGAAATTGCGTTCTTGCCGGTGGTGGCATCCAGCACCAGAAGCACTTCTTTCTTCGCTTCCGGATACTCTCTTTCGATGACGCGGTACATCTTCGAAAGCTCGTTCATCAAATTCTTTTTATTGTGCAGACGGCCGGCTGTGTCCACAATGATCACCTGAGAGCCTCTGGCCTTTGCTGCGGAAATTCCGTCGAAAATAACCGCTGCCGGATCCGCCCCCTCTCCGTGTTTGATTACCGGAGCATCCAGGCGTTCGCCCCAGACTGCCAGCTGCTCGGAGGCTGCCGCGCGGAAGGTGTCCGCCGCAACCAGAAGGACCTTTTTGCCTTCCTTTTTCAGCCGGTAGCAGAGCTTGGCGATGGATGTGGTCTTTCCCACGCCGTTGACCCCGATCATCAGGATGATCAGCGGTTCTTCGCTGCAGAGCTTCATGCGGTCGCCCTTGTCCAGCATCTCGCAGACGATGGCCTCGATCTGTTCTTTTACGTCATCATTGCTGCGCAGCAAGTCGGAACGGATTTTCGCCCGCAGGTTTTCAATTATTTTTTCCGTGGTCTCCATGCCGATGTCGGAAGTAATCAGCGCCTCTTCCAGATCATCCAGCATGTCCTCGTCCGGAGTGGGCCGGAACGTGAGGATATCTTCTATTTTTTGTGCCATCCTCCCGAAGAAGGACTTCTTTTCGCGTTCTGCCATGTTATACCTCGAACTCTTCTCCCAGTTTCAGCGAGAGCACCTGGGTAATGCCGCTTTCCGGCATGGTGACGCCGTAAAGCACATCTGCATATTCCATAGTAAGCTTTTGATGTGTAATTAGTGTGAACTGCGGTCCGGCAAAACTGCGGATGTAGCTGGCCACGGTTTCGATGTTGGTTTCGTCCAGAGCCGCTTCGATTTCGTCCAGAATGCAGAACGGTGTGGGTTTGGACCGGAGCACCGCAAACATCAGGGCAATGGCGGTTAAAGTCTTTTCTCCGCCGGAAAGCAGATTCATATTCTGCAGCTTCTTCCCCGGGGGCTGTACCTCGATCTCGATGGCGGATTCCATGGGGTCGGAAGGATTCTCCAGAGACAGTCTGGCGTGACCGCCCTTGAACAGATCCCGGAAGGTTTCCTCGAAGTTGAGCACCACCGTGTCGAAGTTTTCTTTAAACCGGGTCTTAATGATGGTATCCATATTCGAGATAACCCGGCGCAGTTCCTCCATGGCCTGGAGGATGTCCGCCTTCTGTGCGGTAAGGAATTCGTAGCGTTCGGACACCTGACGGTATTCCTCGATGGCACCGATATTCACGTCACCCAGTGCCCGCAGACGGTCCTTGTATTCCCGGCTTTCCCGCAGGGCTTTGCTGAGAATAAAGTCCGGATCCTCGTGCTCCGCCGCCTGGGCGTAGGACATTTCGAAGTCTTCCCAGAGCTTTTCCTTCAAATTTTCGGTCTGGGTGTCGAAACGGGCCATGCGCACGTCCGCATCGTTTTTCTTCAGCTGTATCTCGTAAAGCTGCTGCTGTGCAGTCTTCACATCTTTTTCCAGATCTTCGCAGAGAGAAGAAAGCGCTTCTTTTTCGGTCTGCAGGCCGTCCAGACGGGCCTCCGTATCCTTTCTCTCCTCTTCCTTCATGGCCAGCAGGTCGCCCGCCCCTTCGGAGAAGTCGAGAATCTGAGAAATCTGACGTTTTGCGGAATCCAGGGCGCTGCTCTTTTCGGATTTTTCCCGCCGGAGCTCTGCCAGACCGTTTTCCACCATTTTTTTCAGATCTCCCGCAGCGGACAGACGCAGTACCGCCGCATTCTGCTGCAGCCGAACGGTGGTTTCCGCCTCCCGGGCGGATTCCAGAATTTCCTCTGTTTTTCCGCAGGCTTCCGCCGCCTGTTCTCCGGCAGCCTCGGCTTCCGCTCTGGTCTTTTCCAGTGCAGCCATACGATCCTGCATATCCGCCAGACGCTTTTCCGCATTGGCGATTTCCTTGTCCAGGTCGTCCAGTTCCGCCAGTCGGCGCTCCTCTGCGCCGGCCGCATCTATGCGTGCCTGATCTGCCAGTTGGATTTCTTTCTGCAGCATGGCTGCGGAAAGCTCTGCATTCCGGGCGGATTCTTCCGCTTTCGCCCGCTTTTTCTCTGCCGCCTCAATCTCTTCCTGTGCGGAAAGCTTTGCTTTTTCCGCGGCAGTCAGTGCCTTGCGGCTGTCTTTGATTTTCTTTTCCAGCTCTGCTTTTTCGGCCTTCCGGGCCAGCAGATTGCCGGTATTATTTTTTAAGCTGCCGCCGGTCAGCGCGCCGGCCGCATTGATAATTTCACCGTCCAGGGTAACGAACTTATGGGGTCCGTCGTTTTCGTGGGACATCTTCAGAGCATCTTCCAGATTCCGGCAGATGACCACGTTGCCCAGCACGTATTCCACGATGTGCTGGTATCCGCCCTCGCACTGCACCATATCGGAAGCAAGACCCACGAAACCGGGCTTGTTCTTCAGGTGCTTCACATCCAGAGGCGGCTGCACCCGCAGGTTGTCCGCCGGCAGAAAGGTCAGGCGGCCCGCCTTGTTTTCTTTCAGAAGACCGATGGCAATGGAAGCCACCTGGTCGTTTTTGCATACAATATTCTGGAGTTTTCCGCCCAGTGCGGTTTCTACGGCGGTTTCCAGGCCCTTGGGCACGATCAGCAGTTCGCCCAGGGTTCCGATAATACCGATGACGTTCTTTTCCATCAGGAACTTTACGCCCCCGCTGTAGCCCTCGTAGGACTTCTCCAGTTCGTCGATCAGCGCCAGCCGTGCGGAAAGTTTTCCCGCGGCGATCTTTTCGCTTTCCGCGTCGGATACGGCAGCTGCCAGCTTAGCGTTGGCATCGGACAGAGCAAGCTTTGCTTCCTTTACCGCCGCTGCGTATTCCTTCTGCTTTGCTTCCAGCGCAGAAAATTCCTTCTTAGCCGCATTCAGCCGGTTGAGAAGATCCCGGTCGGACTGGTCCTTAATGCCCGCGTCCTCCTTCAGCCGTGCGCTTCTGCGCAGCAGTGTTTCTTTCAATCCTTCGATGCTTTTTCCGGAAGCGGTTAAGCCGGAAATTTCCGAAGCGATTTCAAACAGACGGTTCTTGCAGCCTTCCAATTCTTCGCTACGCTGCTGTGCTTCTGCCGCTGCAGTCTCGGCTGCGGCGTGTTTTGCGGCAAAGTCGGCGTCCAGGCTCTCGATTTCCGCCTGGGCCTCTTTTTCCGCGCTTTCCGCCTGCTGCAGATTGGCTTCTTCCCGGAGGATTTTCTCCTCCGCCGCACCGATTTCGGCGCCGAAGCGTTCCACGGCGCTTTCCAGACCGGCCAGCTTTTCCTTGTTGACCTCGTCCCGGGCGCTGAGTTCGTGAATTTCCTCAATCTTTTCCAGCAGGCTGTCCCGCAGGGCTTCCAGTTCTCCGTCCAGCTGCGCCGCCCTGCCCCGTTTTACGGAAAGGTCGCTTTCCAGCTCTTCCTTGGTCACGGATTTCTCCTGCAGCAGTTTTTCCAGTTCCTGCAGTTCTTTCTTGACCGCATCGCTCTTGGCGTCTGCCTGCTCGATGTTTTTCAGAATGATGTTGATCTCCACATCCGTGGATTTTTCTTTTATTTCCAGATATTCGGCAGCTTTTTCGCTTTCCTTTTTCAGTCCGCCGATTCTGCCTTCTATCTCATTTACAATGTCGTTGACCCGGGAAAGGTTGCCGTCCGCGGCAGCCAGCTTGCGCTCTGCCTCTTCCTTTTTGCTTCTGTATTTGACCACCCCGGCAGCTTCTTCGAAAATCTCCCGGCGGCTGTCCATCTTGTTGCTGACGATGTCCGCAATTTTTCCCTGGCCGATAATGGAATACCCTTCCACGCCGATTCCGGTATCCATGATCAGTTCCCGGATATCCTTCAGTCTGCAAAGGTTCTTATTAATATAGTATTCGCTTTCCCCGGAGCGATACATGCGGCGGGTAATGCCCACCTCCGCATAATCGATGGGAAGGCTGTGATCGCTGTTGTCAATGACCAGAGTAACCTCCGCCATGCCCTTGGCCTTGCGGCTCTGGGTACCGGCGAAAATCACCTCTTCCATTTTGCCCCCGCGGAGCATTTTCGGACTCTGTTCTCCGAGGACCCAGCGGATGGCATCGGAAATATTGCTCTTGCCGGAGCCGTTGGGGCCGACAATGCAGGTAATGCCCTCGGTAAACTCGATGGTCACCGGGTCTGCAAAGGATTTAAATCCGTTCAGTTCAAGTCTTTTAAAGTACATTATTCCTCCGCATGGACGATGGCTGCCTTAGCCGCAGCCGCCTCTGCTTCTTTCTTGGTCTTGCCTTTTCCCGTTCCGATCTGCTCTTCCCCCAGGAAGACGCCGGCGGTAAAGGTCTTGTCGTGGGCGGGTCCTTCTTCTCCCAGAATCCGGTACGCCGGAAGTTTTTTGCCCCGCTTCTGGCAGTATTCCTGCAGTTCGGTTTTGCTGTCCCGGGGAAGCTGACCGCTGCAGCCCTTTTCGATGGTTTCATCCATAATCCGGTGCACCACCCCGAAGGCTGCGTCGTAGCCGCCGTCCAGGAAAACAGCGGCAATAACGGCTTCCACCATGTCTGCAATAATGGAGTGACGGTCCCTGCCGCCCTTGCTTTCCTCGCCTTTCCCCAGCTTCAGGTACCGGTTCAGTTCCAGCGCCAGTGCCGCATTGGCCAAAGACTGCTCGCAGACGATTTCGGAGCGCAGCTTGGAAAGAAAGCCCTCCTGCTTTTCTTCGAAGCGATTGAAAAGCTCCAGGCCCACCACCATATCCAGAATGGCGTCCCCTAAAAATTCCAGCCGCTCGTTGCCCAGTTTGGAGTCTCCCAGGAAGTCATTGGCGTAGGAGCTGTGGGTCAGCGCCTGCACCAGATAGGACTTGTCCCGGAACACGTAGCCTATTCGTTTTTCAACATCTTCTATGTACTGCATCAGATCGTTTTTATCTTTTTCCATCCGCCCTTGGCGTAGCGCACGATCAGTGCCGCCGCGGAAATCAGCCAGGACACGCCGTAGGCCAGCGCCAGCACGTAAACGTCCGGCTTCCATTTGAATACGGTATATACCCAGACCATCCGGACACCGGCAATGCCTGCCAGCAGAATGATCGTGGGCACGATGGTGTCTCCGCAGCCCTTCAGCACGCCGCTGAGAATTTCGATCACGGTCCAAAGGAAGTAAGGCACCACGAAATAAAGCATGATCTTGTAGGCGATATCCACCACCTGGGCATCATCCAGGAAGAACGGGAAGAAATACTTTCCCGCTGCCGCCAGCACCGCGCAGATCGCAATGGTAAAAATCATAAAATTGCGCATGCTGACCCGGGTAACTTCCTTTACCCGGTCGATTTTGCCCGCACCGTAGTTCTGCCCCACGAAGTTCATGGTGGCAATACCCGCCGCGTTGATGATGGACCAGTAAATACCGTCCACCTTTCCGGTAAGGGACCAGGCGGCCACGATGGTGGTTCCCAGTCCGTTGATGGCCACCTGAATGGCGGTGTTGGTCACCCCGTAGACCACCTGCTGCACCGCAGACGGTACGCCGAAGCGCAGACTCGCCTTTATGGCAGTTCCGCTCATGTTGCCGGCCTTCAGTTCCAGCCGGTAGTCCTCTTTGGTCCGCAGCATCCGCACCAGTACCAGCACAAAGCTGACCAGCTGGGAAAATGCCGTGGCTGCCGCCGCGCCGAACACGCCCATCCGGAAAATCTTTACCAGTACGTAGTCCAGAACGATATTGGTAAAGCAGCAGGCGCAGAGATATACGAAGGGACGGGTGGAATCTCCCGAAGCCCGGATAATGCTGGCGCCCATGTTGTAGAGCATTACCGCAAAAGCCGCCGCAAAGCAGAGCCGCAGGTAGACCACCGCTTCGTCGATGGTGTCTGCGGGGGTGTTCAGAAGCTCCAGCAGAGGCCGCGCATACACGAAGCCCGCTGCGGAGATCAGAATCCCGATGCCGGCACAGATGACCATGGACGTGGTAATTGCTTTTTTGATTCTTTCTTTGTCTCCCGCACCGTAGAGCTGGGCCACGTAGACCGCGGCACCGCCCGTCAGTGCGATAAATGTCCCAACCATCAGGTTGAGAATCTGGGTAACGCTTCCGGAGATTGCGGCAAATGCCCGGGTTCCGCAGTATTTGCCCACAATCAGTCCATCCACGGTATTGTATAGCTGCTGTACTATGCCGCCCGCAGCGACCGGGAGGAAAAATCCGAAGAGTTTCTTCCACACGCCGCCTTGGGTCAAATCGTGTTTATCAGCCATTTAAAGTTTCTTTTCTACCTCTGCAATTCTTGCCAGAGTCTTCTCCAGCATGTCTTTATAGTTTGCAAGCTTGTCCCGCTCTGCCTGAACCACGTTGGCCGGGGCTCTGCTTACAAAGTTCTGGTTGGCCAGCTTGCCCTCCTGAGAAGCAACGTTCTTTGTCAGCTGTTCCTTCTCTTTCTGCAGTTTGGCCATTTCTTCTTTATAATCCACCAGTTCGTCGGTGGGCACGAAGATCTGAACGCCCGGAAGCGCCGCAGACTTTACGTCGGAAGGAAGCGCATCCTTGCTGTCCGCAAAGGTCAGGCTTTCCAGTCCGCCCAGGGCAATCAGATAGCTTTCGCCCGCAATGGCAAGGTCCTTGTATTCCGGGTCTGCCAGCACGATGGCGTGAATCTTCTTGCTGGGAATCACGCCTACTTCCGCACGGATGTTGCGGATGGCGCGGATCATATCCATGGAGAGGTTCAGCGCCTTGGCATCGGCAGAGTAGTCGATGTCCAGGATTTCCGGCCAGGATTCCAGGATGATCATGTCGGCTTCGCCTTCGGTCTTGGGCAGGTGACCCCAGATTTCCTCGGTGATGAACGGCATGAACGGGTGGAGCATCTTCAGAAGCTTCTTTAAGGAATCCAGCAGAACGAATCTGACGCTCTTCTTGTCTTCCTCGTCGTTTCCGTAGAGTCTTGCCTTGGTCAGCTCGATGTACCAGTCGCAGTAGTTGTTCCAGATCAGTTCGTAGATCTTTCCTGCGGCCAGAGCCAGTTCGAATTTTTCCATGTTGGCGGTAAGATCTCTGCAGGCATCGTTGATTGTCTGGATCATCCAGCGGTCTTCCGGCTTGAGCACCACGGTTTCCGCGGTGGCCATTTCCTTAAAGTTTCCGTCCTCATCCAGCAGGTTCATGATTACGAAGCGGGAAGCGTTCCAGAGCTTGTTTCCGAAGTTTCTGGCAGCCTCCA
>JAZUDB010000197.1:0-8363 GCA_045639385.1 Anaerovoracaceae bacterium
TCTGACCATCAGCACCCACCTGTGCATTACCGATGACTTCGTGCCCTACAACCGCTGCTGCTATCAGCCGGATGCCCGCTTCTACAAGGTAAGAGGTCTGTATCTGCGCACCGAAGACGGCTGCATAAAACTGAACGGCAACAGCTTTACCCAGGTAAAAAACGATGTGGTGACCATTACCGAACTGAGCGACGAAGAGACTCAGACCGTTCTGCGGGATGCCTTCGGCATTCGTGTCAGTCAGGAATATCTGCAGGGAATGGAGCAGTATAAAGAGTAGAACGGACTGTGTACGGTCCGCAGAAAACGACAGGAGGAACTTATGCAAAAATTTGAATTCAGACTGCCGGAGGGCTGGAGCCCGTGGGAAAATGCATGTTCTGCGGAAGCGGATCTGCCAGAGGATGCCCGGTTTTTCCGGCTGCAGAGTGAAAAGGAAGAGGGCGTACTAATCTTTTTTGCCGCAGACGAAAAAATTGCCATGCCTTTCGGGGCAGAAAAGCTTTCGGAGCGGCTGAAGGAGGAAATCAGCAGCAGCGAAAAACTGCTCTTTTCCAAAAGCGGCGAAACCGCCGCCGGACGCCCTTATGTCTGCGACGTGTTAAAGCGGTGCGGCTCTGCAGCGGACGAATACATGTTCAACTTTAATATTAAATGCGGTGAGGATATCTATTATCTGGGCGGAAAATTCGCCGGAAATTCTTCTCCGGAAACCGTAAAAGAATTTTACGAATACCTGATCAAAAATAACTAATATGTTAAAAAAATTTGCAAATCAGAAAATGAGCTGGCCGAAGGTGCTTCTGCTGGCAGTGGGTACGGCGGTGATTGTTTCTGTGCTGAAGCTGCTTCCCGCACTGACGGACACTTCCCTGCAGGACCCGGCCGTCAACCCGGAATTCTGGCTTTTGTGCGGTGTTTTTATTGCGATAAACTGCGAAAAATGGCAGGAGTCCGCCCTGAAGACCTTCGTCTTCTTTCTGGTCAGCCAGCCACTGATTTACCTGATCCAGATGCCTTTCAGCGCATTGGGCTGGGGCATTTTCCAGTACTATATTTACTGGTTTAAAATCACGCTGCTCACACCTTTTGCGGCAATTGCGGTCTTTTTGATCCGGAAAAAGAATTGGCTGAGTGCCGTCATTCTGGCAGGCGGTGTGGCGGCCTGCGGCTTTATGGCTGCTTATTATTTCTACAGCGTGAAGGCTAACTTTCCCCACCATCTGCTGAGCTTTTTGTTCTGCTTTGGTCTGGCGCTGTTCCTGACCTTTGCGCTGCTGGAAAAGAAGAGCCAGCGGCTGGCATTGATCCTGGTACTTGCCCTGACCTTCGGGGGAATCTTATTCGTCCGCAGACCCAACGTGGCCACGGTGGTGTATCCCGGAGAGGGCAGTTGGACCTATACCATGGCGGACGAAAACGTGGCAGAGGTCATTCCCGGCAAGGACGGCAGTTTTACCGTCCGGGCCAAGAACAGCGGTTCCTGCTACCTGTACTTTACGGATGCCTCCGGACAGACGAAAGAATATTACGTAACCGTTTCCGGCGGCGGCGTGACCGTTACGGAATTCGATTAAGGCAAAAAACAAAACTCCCGCAGCTGTGCGGGAGTTTTTTTACGGGGTTATTTGTTGTTTTGGAAGCCTGTATTATTCTGCCAGGTCTTTTTTATCCTGCCGGATGCCGGCAATCACCACGCCGGCCATGCAGGCGAGAGACACCAGAACGGCGCCCCAGCCTTTCACCTTCATCGGGTTTTCTTCGTATTCGTTCTTTAGATGATCTGTAATCTTTCCCATATCTGCACCCCCTTTTCTTCTGAAACGCAGACGATTTGCAATGTGATTGATATTATCATAGCGCAGAATTGTGAAAGAAGGGTGAAATGAAGAAAAATATGCACGCCTTGCATAATTTAAACCACAGGTTTATTGCATCTGCGGATTTTTCATGCTATAGTATCCGCGGAATGAAAAAGTTCCCAGAGAAAGGAAGAACAATGCTTTACATCGTATTTATAGCTGAAGACCTTTGCGAACGCAAATCCCCGGATTACCTGGGACATGGTTTTGCATACTTAAATACGACAAGAGGCAGAAGATAAAAATCAGGAAAAGCATCAGAAGACGCAAATGTTCGGGCCGCTTGTCAGAAGGAAGACAGGCGGCCTTTTTGGCGGGAGAAAAGAAAATGATGGAGATTCAAGGAAAAGTAAATACGGCAGTCTGCTATGCAAAAGTCATAGAAGACGAGGCCATCGAGCAGATCCGGCGCATGTGTGACTACGGTCTTACGGAGGACAGCCGGATCCGGATTATGCCGGACGTACATGCCGGCGCAGGCTGCACCATCGGCACCACCATGACCGTAAACGGCAAGGCCTGCCCCAACATCGTGGGCGTGGATATCGGCTGCGGCATGTATACCGTAAAGCTGCAGGAAAAAGAACTGGATTTTGAAAAGCTGGACGAGGCATGTCACTTTGTGCCCTCCGGCAAAAACGTGTGGGAAGGCCGCACGGAGCACTTTGACCTGATGCAGCTTCGCTGCTACCGGTCTTTGAAGAATACCCGGCGGCTGGAGCGGTCCCTGGGAACATTGGGCGGCGGCAACCACTTTATTGAGGTGGACGCAGCGGCGGACGGAACCAAGTACCTGGTAATTCACTCCGGTTCCCGGAATCTGGGCAAGCAGGTGGCGGAAATCTACCAGCGGCTGGCGGTGGATCTGCACATGGGCAAGGAAGATTACTTCCGGCAGCGGGATGAGATTATCGCAAGCTACAAGGCGCAGGGCCGCCGGTCCGAAATCCAGGCGGCTTTGAAGACGCTTCAGCGGAACTATGAAACTTCCGAACCGGACGTGCCCAAGGATCTTTGCTGGCTCTACGGTTCCTTCCTGGAAGACTACCTCTTCGACGTGGAAATCTGTCAGGCTTTTGCCCGGAGAAACCGGGAAAAGATGGCGGAGGTCATCCTGGAGCGGACGGGTCTTACGGCGGCAGAATCCTTCCACACCATCCACAACTATATCAACACCGAGGAAATGATTCTTCGGAAGGGCGCCATTGCGGCTCACGCCGGAGAAAAGGTGCTCATCCCCATCAATATGCGGGACGGTTCGGTGCTGGCTACGGGTCGGGGCAACCCGGAGTGGAACTTCTCCGCACCCCACGGTGCCGGCAGAATCATGTCCAGAACCGCGGCAAAGGAAAGCCTGGATCTGGAGGAGTACAAGAAGCAGATGGCAGGTATCTACACCACTTCGGTGAACCTTGCCACCATTGACGAGGCGCCTATGGCCTACAAGGCGCTGGACGACATTATCGACGTAATTCACGAAACAGTAGATGTTATAGAGGTGTTAAAGCCGGTCTATAACTTTAAGGCAAACTAGCCGGAATCCTTTCCGGCGCTTTGCCGGGAAGGAGCGTAAATGCAATGAACACGATTCCGGTCATCGACATGACCGCAACGGGAAGAAATATTTTCAAGTTAAGAGAGGCCGCAGGCCTGAGCGTAAGGCAGCTGCAGCAGATTCTGGGCTTTGCCAATCCCCAGGCCATCTACAAGTGGCAGCAGGGAAGCTGCGTGCCCAGCCTGGATAACCTGGTGATTCTGGCTGCGGTGTTCCGGGTCTCTATGGATGACATTATCGTTTTGTCCGGAATCGGTTGATCCGGATATAATCAAGCAAAAAAGAGAGATGACTTTTCGTCATCCCTCTTTTTGATTCCCCTAAAACGGATGCTTTTGGATGATTTCCTGGAGCTGCGTCCGGGTGATGGTCGTCTTCTCCGTTAAGCTGTCCGCGATGGCAAAGAGCAGTTCCTCGTGGGCAGAAATAATTTTCTTGGCCTCGGCGTAGGCGTTTTCGACTTCCATGGCGGTAGCCTGCTCGATTCTCTGCGTTTTTGCGTCAGAGGTACGATAACCGTGTTCCGTCTTGTCAAAACCGTGGGCCCCGATTTCGGTAACCAGCTCTCTTGCGATATCCTGCGCTCTTTCCATATCTCCGGTTGCACCGGTATCAACTTCCTGGAAGACAATTTCGGTGGCTGCCCGGCCGCCCAAACCTACCATAATGTTTCTGCGTCTTCCTTCAAGTCCCAGGAAGACAGGTGTGTTTCTGCAGCAGGTAAGTCCGCCGCTGCCGCCGTCGGAGTCTGCGATGGAGATCAGTTTTACGCTGTTGGGATCGAAGAACTCGGAGACCAATGCGTGTCCGGCTTCGTGGATTGCCGCAGCCTTTGCACGGTCGCTGTGGTCCTGGCGGAACGTATCCTTGGCATTATAGTTGTGCTTAAGGAATTCAGCGATGATGTCTTCCATGGAAACACACTTTCTTCTTTCAAAAGCTGCCCGTCTTGCAGCGGATGCGATAATTTCCTCCAGCTGGGCACAGCTTTCTCCGGCCAGCAGTTCTGCAACGACCTCGGGGTCGATGTCTTTCAGGTGTTTCTTTTCGTTCAGGTAATAAGTGACGATTTCTACGGCGTCTTCGTAAGACGGTTCCGGGACTTCGATGTAAATATCGAAGCGGCCGGGACGCTTCAGGCTTTTCGGAAGTTTTCTCGGGTTATTCGCCGTTGCCAGCAGGAAGATCTTTCCTTTGGGCATAGTATCAATACAGGACTGAATGGTCACATATTCCTCGGTATCGTCGTGGTCGCTGTCGGAATTGGACACCTTGTCCATGTCATCCAGATAGATGATGCAGGGCTGCATTTCCGCGGCTTTCAGGAAACATTTCTTGATGTAGTTTACGAACTCACCGTTCGGCTTGTCTTTTCTGATGGTGATGGTGTTCCATCCGCTTTCCGTAATAAGTGCCTGGCAAAGGGAAGATTTGCCTGTTCCCGGACGGCCTACCAAAAGAAGACCCGTAGGGATGGTCGCTCCCAGCTTTTCGTAGATGTCGGGATTCTTCATGATGTCCAGCACCCGGAGCATTTCGCCCTTGATATCTTTGTAACCTTTAATGTTGTCGAATGCACTTACACTTTTCTTTTTAGCCATAAGATTGAACCTTTCTGCCCGCGCCGGGGCATTTGCTTTATCATTTGTATACCGACATTTAAAGCACACGAATTTGGGCAAAAACGCCCTAACGCTTGATTTTTGAACATAAAAAATTATTTTTTTAAAAAAAAGGAAAAGCGTATTTGCTGCCGTATAATATATTGTTCGCCGCTTTTTCTGGCGAAGTCTTTATTAAGGAGGTTTGTTATGTTTCAATTTTTATTCCTTAATATCTTAATTCCTGACCTAAAGGCAGAGGTCAAATAAGCCTTTGTACTGCAGACGCAGCCTGCGTCTGAACCTCAATTGCAATTCATTTTATCTATGGAAAAAACAGACCCGCAAACACGGGTGGTGTTTTGTACGCTTTAATTGCCCAAAATCAGGAGGAAAAATGACTGAAAAAAATTATAACGTGATGGAAACCGGATTCGAAGAATGGGAAGAAAACGAAGAGACTGCAGAAGAATTTGACATCGAAGAAATTGAAAAATCTCTTCCGGCTGACGATTCCGTAAAAATGTATCTGCAGGAAATCGCAGCCTATCCGCTGCTTTCGCCGGAGGAAGAAAAGGACCTTTCTCTGAGAATTGCCGCAGGGGATGTCTATGCCAAAGAAAAATTGGTGAATTCCAATCTTCGCCTGGTGGTTTCTCTTGCCAAGAAATATGTTTCCCCGGACAGCGGTATGCAGCTGCTGGACCTGATTCAGGAAGGCAACATGGGACTGATGCGTGCCGCCGAAAAATTCGATGCATCCAGGGGGTGCCGCTTCACAACGTATTGCTATTACTGGGTGAAACAGTTTTTGACCCGGGCCATTGCGGATCAGTCCAGGCTGGTGCGCATTCCGGTGCATATGCAGGAAAGTCTGGGCAAACAGAATAAGGCAGCACGCCGGCTTACCCAGGAACTGGGCAGAAATCCCAGCGATGAGGAAATCGCAGCGGAACTGGGAATCTCCGCAGAAAAGGTGCACAGCAACAGCAGCATCGTTCCGGAACTGGTATCTCTGGACATGCCGGTGGGCGAAGACAAGGACACCCGCTTCGGCGATTTTATCCGGGATAACAATACGCCGGACCCTGCGGAGACCGTTGCCGCAAGTTTTCTGAGCGGATATATCGAAGACGGTCTGCAGATTCTGACCGAGCGGGAGCAGGATGTCATCCGCCTGCGCTACGGAATCGGTACGGACCGGGCTTATTCGCTGGAAGAGGTGGGTAAGATGTACCGTGTGACCCGGGAAAGAATCCGCCAGATCGAGACGAAGGCGTTGGAAAAGCTTCGCAGAAACAGTAAGTTCAGAGAACTGAAGGATTACACCGCAGCATAGGTGCTGCGGCGACCGGAGAGCGGAATCCGTCCGTGACGGAACCGCTCTTTTATGTTATACTTATTTGTTATTGCATTTATTCGGAGGTTCAAACTTTGATTAAAATATTGAGAAATCTGAAAAAGAAAGACATGATGTTCCTGCTCTGTGCAGTGGGACTGATTGTGTGCCAGGTCTGGCTGGATCTGAAAATGCCGGACTACACCGCAAAGCTGACGGAATCGGTCTCTTCCGGCAACATTTTCCGGGAGGAAATCCTGCGGAACGGCGGAATGATGCTGCTGTGCGCCTTCGGGAGCATGTGCGCCGCCATTGCCACGGGCTGGTTTTCTTCCCACATTGCGGCGAATTTTTCCAGAACTCTGCGCTCCAAATTGTTCGACAAAATTACCGGATTCTCCGATAAGGAAATGAATCATTTCGGCGTACCCAGTCTGATTACCCGTACCACCAACGACGTGGTGCAGATGCAGATGGTCATCGCCCTGGGCATACAGACCGTGATCAAAGCGCCTATCCTTGCCATCTGGGCGGTTATGAAGATCTCTTCCGCCAGCTTCGAATGGACCCTGGCCATTGTGGTGACCGTTGCGGCAATGATTCTGGTCATCGGCACGGTGGTAGCGATCTGCTATCCCAAGTTCAAGATTGTCCAGACCCTGACGGACAGCCTGAACAATATCACCCGGGAAAATATTTCCGGCGTGCGGGTCATCCGGGCTTTTAACGCGGAGAACTACCAGGAAAACAAATTCGACGAAACCAACAACCGGATCATGAAGACCCACCTGTTCACCAGCCACACCATGGGTGCGATGATGCCGGTGGTTACCGTGTGCCTGAACGGTCTGACCATGGCCATTTACTGGATCGGTGCATCCCTGATGAACCGGGCGGCCGGCATGGCGGAACGGGTCACCATTATCGGAAATATGACCGCTTTTACCCAGTACGCGCTGCAGGTGGTAGTGGCCTTTATGATGATCGTGGCGGTGTTCGTGCTCACGCCCCGGGCCATGGTTTCCGCAAACCGTATTACCGAGGTGCTGGAAACCGAGCCCTCCGTGGTGTATCCGGAAGAGGACGCACCCAAGCAGGGCCGGGGCGAACTGGAATTCAAAGACGTAAGCTTTACCTATCCGGATGCTTCCAGCCCCTGTCTGGAACACATCAGTTTTCATGTGCATCCCGGCGAAACCTTTGCCATTATCGGTGCCACCGGTTCCGGCAAGACTTCCGTCATCAACCTGATTCCCCGCTTTTTCGACTGCACGGAAGGGGAGGTTCTGCTGGACGGTGCGGATATCCGCAGCTACGGCAAGCACCAGCTGGAGAATCTGGTTTCCGTGGCGCCCCAGAAGGCCATTCTGTTCAAGGGCGACATCAAATCCAATATTACCTACGGGCAGAAGGAAGAAATTCCGGACGATGACCCCCGTATTGCCCGCGCACTGGAAATTTCCCACGCGGACTTTGTAAACGACCCCGAGGTGGGTATCCATGCGGCGGTGGCCCAGGGCGGAAACAATTTCTCCGGCGGCCAGAAGCAGCGGCTTTCCATTGCCCGGGCCGTGTTCAAGGACGCGGAAATCGTGATTTTCGACGACACCTTCTCCGCCCTGGACTACAAGACCGATATGCTGGTGCGGCGTTCCATCCGGGAAAAGATGCAGGGAACCACTGTGATCCTGGTGGCCCAGCGCATCGGAACCATCAAGGATGCAGACCAGATTCTGGTGCTGGAGGACGGCCGGATCGCAGGTCTGGGAAAGCACGAAGACCTGTTGGAAAACTGCCCCGTTTACCGCGAAATTGCACTTTCGCAGCTGTCAAAGGAGGAACTGTAAGATGCCGGGACCGAAAGGAAATATGCGCTATCCGGATACCAAGGAAAAGGCGGATTTCGGCGCACTGAAAAAACTGATCATCTACTGCAGATCCTTCCTGCCCACCATTGCAGTGGCCATGCTGTTTGCCATCGCAGGCACCCTTGCCACGGTCATCGG
>JAZUDB010000198.1:0-12626 GCA_045639385.1 Anaerovoracaceae bacterium
TGCGTGTGTTTTTCTTTATATAGTTAAGGATAATAATATAATCTTCGTCATCCGGCGCAAGCTCCAGACCTCTTTCCGCCAGGGCCTTTGCTTCGTCGGTCTTGCCCTGAATCAGGGCCAGGTAGGCTTCGTAAATGTCCGCATCCTTGCAGCGGCAATAGCTGCAGCTCTCGCACAGAGGCAGGGCGCGGGTGGCGGCAAGCTCTGCGTAGGCTTCGTCGATACGGCCCATAAAGCCCAGCAGCAGCGCTTTTCTGGAACGGTAAATGGCTTCGTCCCGCAGGAAGCGGCCTTCCGTGCAGCGCTCCAGGGCGACCAGCCCAAGCTCCGCATATTCCTTGGCTTTTTCCGGGTTCTTGTCCAGAAAACTCAGCTGCGCCAGCTGCGAAAATGCGTAGGACTGACTGCCGTAATTATCTTCTCTGTATTGCTGCAGCCGGTTTTGCCAGATTTTCAGCGCAGTGCGGTATTTTCCTTCCATGGAGGCGATTATGGCGTCGATGCTGTCCCGGGTCCAGGCGGAAACGCCGCTCTTGTTGTTGGCGTAATCCATCTGGGAGGGCAGGTTGACCATGCGGGCGGGAATAATATCCGTGCGGATCAGCGCCAGCAGGGCGTTGTCCTTGTCCTGACCGGTCTTGATCCAGCTGCGCACGTGCTTTTTGGCCTCGTCCCACATGCCGAACTGGGCGTAAATTTCGTAAATCTTCTGGTTGGCGCCCTTGTATCCCGGGCCTTTTACCAGTTCCATGATGCAGTCGACAGCCTCCTTCGGGCGACCCAGCCGCTGCAGGATCTGCACCTTGCGCAGATAGTATTTTTCCAGATTGTTGCTGCCCTGCTTTTCGATTTCCAGGGCTTTTTCCGCATTTTCCAGGGCTTTTTCGTAAAGGCCTTTGGCCTCGTATACAAAGCTCAGGCGGAAGTTTGCGTCGGAGTATTCCGGCTCCGCCATCTCTTCCTGCAGGAAAATCTTTTCCGCTGCGTCCAAATCGCCCATCTGCAGCAGGCACATGGCGGTGTAGAACATCCATACCGGGTCGTTGGGGGCGTTATCCAGCAGCTTCCGGTAGTAAACCAGGGCTTTGTCCGCGTTCTGTTCCAGATTGCGGTAGTAGATTTCCGCCAGATTGCTTTCCACGTTCAGATTGCTGCGTTCTTCCTGTTCCAGCTGATGGTACAGTTCCAGAGCTTTGTCGTTGTCACGGATTTCCTTGTAGATCCAGGCTTTGTAGTCTTTGCAGTCCATGCTGCGGGGGTCTGTTTCCAGACCTTTGTCCAGAATGTCCAGAATCTCGCTGCGCTTTTCCGCGTTTTCGTCTTTGCGCAGGTCCAGATTGCCGCTGGCGCATACCGCCCGGCGGAAATAGACAAAGGCCTCGGCGTCGAAATGTTCGCCGGCTTCGATGCGGTCCGTCAGGGCTTTGTAGCGCTCTGCCACTTCTTCCCGGGGGACTTCTCCTTCGTAGTCTGCCAGCATTACCTCACAGAAATTCACCGTGGGATCTTCCGTAATACCGTTTTCCCGGAGGAAATTCAGGATTTCCCGGGCTTCGTCGAAGGCGTTGTTGCGGATGAGAATCCGCAGTTTTAAGGTGTATTCGCCCAGGTCCGAAGCGTCGATGTCCATGGCCTTGTTTACCGCGGCAAAGGCGTCCCGGTCGTTGTGCAGTTCAAAGAGGGCGTAGGCCAGCAGCAGGTGGCTGTGGTAGGAACCGGGCAGGGCTTCGGTGAGCCGCTGGGCATATTCCGCCGCCAGCCGGAACTTTCTGCAGGCGCCGCAGATGCGGACCATGCCGGAGAGCATATCTCCGTTTTCCGGGTCCAGATCCACGGCCCGGGCGCAGACCTCCAGGGCTTCTTCCTCCCGCTTCAGCAGGTAAAGAACGTCGGCCTGCAGCAGAAGCTTGCGGGGCAGGGCGCCCATGCGGTCCGCGGTCTGTTTGGTTCCGTCGGATACGATGGTGGGAATGTAGGCGTTCAGGGCCTCGATGTAGGGCAGGGCGGTTTCGAACTGCTCCATGCCTGCGTAGATCTGGCCCAGCAGGTTGTTGTAAGCGTAGGGGTCCGGCATGTTTTCGGGCAGCTGCAGGGTGCATTCCAGCGCCTCGTCGTATTTGTCAGCAATCAGCAGGCACATGGCCAGTTCCGCCCGGCTTTCATAGTCTTCCGGGTTCTGCGCCAGGGCGGTGCGGTACTGCTCCGTCAGGGCGGCGTTCCATTCCAGGCGGGTCTGGTTCAGCTGATAAATCTGACGCTGGTCGCCGCCGGCACTGTTCATCAGGTCGTTGATCAGGTCTGTGGCATCCTTGTAGTTCCCCTGACCTGCCAGCGCTCTGGCCAGCTGCCAGTCGGTGCGGCTGCTGGCAAGGCCCCGGTCTTTCATTTCTCCGCACATCTTCTCCGCCAGGGCGTATTCCTTTTGGGTGTTGAAAATGTCCGCCGCCTCCAGATAGAGGTAGGTGCTGTCCGGGTATTCGGTCACCAGTTCCAGAATCCGGTCTGTATTTACGGGTTTGCCTTCGTCGGAATCCAGTGCGTAGACCAGAATTTCGCCGTAGGGATGATGCTCCGACAAAGATTCCGCCTGGGCCAGCAGCTGACGGGCTTCCTCTGCGGGTGCCCGCCGGGCCTTCAGGTAGATCCGGGTGTATTCGTCGGCAGCCTCCCCGTTTTCGCCGGGGAAGAAATATTTTAAGTCCAGCGTCTCCGCATAGCGGACGCCGTTGACAATGATATGTTCGATAAAATCGGGCGGGTATTTTTCGCAGAGTTCATCGACCCGCTCCGTAAAGGAAAACTCCTCGTTCAGCAGAATCCAGATGTTCTGGGGCAGATAGATATGGTCCATAAAGAAGCGCAGCAGGGCTTCCTCCGCCAGGGGACGGGTGTCCAGCCCCACGCACACGTCATCGGAAAGCAGTTCCTTCCAGCTGTCCGGGCAAAGACGCTGCCGCAGGTCGGCAAACAATGCCGCCAGCCGGTCTGCCCACTGCTCCACGGGACCCTTTTCCTCTTGGGGCGCTTCTTCCTGTGCCGCCAGCCGCAGGGCTTCTTCGTAGGCTTCCCGCAGGCGCTTGAACTCCTCCGGCTTGTCCTCCGGATTTACGTCAACCAGTCTGGCCCGATAGGCCCGGGTAATTTCTTTCTTGTCTTTGGTGGGGTCAATGCCCAACTGCTTCCAATCCATAGCGTTTCCTTTCGGGGTAAGTTTCGGTTTTCTTACATATTATATCAAGCGGCGGGCAAAAAGTAAAAACCCGGACTTGACTTCCCGGCTGTTCAACGATAGAGTTTTTATAAAATAGAAAAAATATGATTGTATCTTTCCTTGTGTGTGAAAAAGGAGAATATTATGCTGACAAAAAGAGAAAACTTCCTGGAGACCATCCGCGGCGGACACCCGGACCGTTTTGTAAATCAGTACGAGTATCTTGCCATGATTTCCGGTGACCCCATTCAGGGTCAGAGCCCCCGTGTGGTCAAGGGCGGACCGGCGGTAACCAACGCCTGGGGCGTAACCAAGATCTGGCCGGAAAACGTTCCCGGCGCATTCCCGGTTCATGACATGGAGCACCGGGTCATTAAGGACATCGAGCACTGGAAAGATGTGATGCACATGCCCCGCATGGACTTCCCGGAAGAAGACTGGAAACTTTACGAAGAACGTGCCGCCAAGGTGGACCGCAGCGAACAGTTCTGCGCCGCCATGGTTACCCCGGGCATCTTCGAACAGGTGCATTACCTGATGAGCATTACCGAGGCGCTGCCGGCTTTCTATGAATATCCCGACGAAATGCACGAACTGATCGACTACATTACCGATTACGAACTGCAGCTGGCGGAACAGCTGATCAAGCACGTACATCCGGACGCGCTCTTCCATCATGATGACTGGGGTTCTCACAACTCTTCCTTTATGTCCCCGGCCATGTTCGAGGAATTCATCGTTCCGGCTTACAAGAAGGTTTACGGTTACTACAAGGAAAACGGCGTGGAACTGATCGTACACCACTCCGACTCCTACGCCGCCAACCTGGTTCCCTGCATGATCGACCTGGGCATCGACGTTTGGCAGGGCTGCGTAACCACCAACAACGTACCGGAACTGGTAAAGAAGTACGGCGGAAAGATCTCCTTCATGGGTGATATCAACAACGGCACCGTAGACGTACAGGACTGGACCCCGGAACTGATCGAGCGCGAAGTGCGCAGAGCCTGCGAAACCAACGGCAAGCTCTATTTCATTCCGAACCTGACCGGCGGCGGTCCCGCCAGCTCCTACAAGGGCGTATATCAGGAAATTACGGCCTGCATCGACAGACTGAGCAAGGAAATGTTCTAGCGTAAGGCAGAACGAGCGAGTTTTATGGATAAATTCTGGAAAAGAATACTGAACGTCAGCACGGTGGAGGATTTCAACCGTCTGATAGAAGCCGGCGAACTGGACGAAGCCATTCTGGTTTCGGAGTCCGTGGTGGATAAAAAAATCGTGGAAATTACCAACCGCATCATCGAAAGCCGCAAGCGGCTGATTCTGATCGCGGGACCGTCTTCTTCGGGAAAGACCTCTTTTGCGAAAAAGATCCGTATCCAGCTGCGGGCTGCCTCCAGAAGACCGGTGTACGTCGGCACGGATGACTATTTTCTGGACCGGGCAAAGGTACAGCTTCTGCCGGACGGAAAGCCGGATTTTGAAAGCATCGAGGCGGTCAACACCCAGCAGTTCAGCCGGGATCTTTCGGATCTTCTTGCGGGCAAAGAGGTGGACGCCCCGGTTTACGATTTCCTTACGGGGCTCAGCATTCCCGGGCAGCGTCACCTGAAGGTGGACCCGGGACAGCCCATTATTGTGGAAGGCCTGCATTCGTTAAACGATGCGCTTACCCCCAGCGTGGACGAGTCCGAGAAGTTCCGGATTTACATCCGTCCCATGAGTCAGCTGGACGACGCCGACGGAAACATGCTCAACCCCGACGACCTGCGGAAAATGCGGCGTATCGTGCGGGACAGCGAGACCCGCGGCTGGACACCGGAGCAGACCCTGGAAATGTGGGATACCATCACGGACGGGGAGAAAAAATACATCGAGCCCTACAAGGACAAGGCGGATATCGTTTACGATTCGTCGCTGCCCTACGAACTGGCGGTGCTGAAGAAGTTCGGTTACGAAAAGCTGGCGGCAGTGCCCCCGGAAAGCCCCTGCTACGAAGAGGCCCGGCGGCTGCTGGCCATTCTGGAGACTTCGGCGGAGGCCCCGACCACGGACATTATCAGCGCGGATTCCATCATTCGGGAATTTATCGGCGGCAGTCTGCTGGTGGGGAAGTAAAGTCTTCTTGACACTGTCCGTCCGGCGTGGTAGTGTGAAGTGATAATATATGAAATAAAGTAATGGAAAGGAGCTTATTCATGTTTAAGAAAATCCCTTTTGAGAAAATCGAGCTGGAAACAGCATTTACTCTTCCAGGCCGTTTAGGCGCTCCGGGAACACCCGTTCGCACCACTCCGGTTACCGCACGTCAGAACTACGATGCAATGGTAACAGAACGTCATCCGTATTGGATGCCCACTTCCGGTGAAATTTTATTCATCGCAACCCCGTGGAGCAATCACATGGGCCGCGGCGGAAAAGACGGTCTGGTAGACGATCTGGGAATTACCTGGGTTTATGAACCCATTGCCGGCGGCAGCATCGTTCGCGGTGACGCACCGCAGCTGCTCGAGGACGTTAACGATTGGAAAGACAAGGTTCACCTTCCGGACATCTCCACCTGGGAATGGCCCGAAAGAAAGACTCCGGACACCCGTTTCCCGACCTACATGTCCTTCTCTAACGGTTTCGCATTTGAACGTATGATTTCCATGATGGGATTCATGAATGCTTCCATGGCACTTCTGGACGAAGACCAGGTTGACGCCATCAAGGAAATGCTTCAGGCCTTTGCAGATTTCGGCTGCGAATGCATCAAGGATCACGTTGCACACTTCCCGGAAATCGACATCATCAACATTCACGATGACTGGGGTTCTCAGCAGAACACCTTCTTCTCCGAAGACATCGCCCGCGAAATCTTCCTGCCGTACATGAAGCAGCTCACAGACTGCATCCACTCCCTGGGACGTGTTGCATCTCTGCACTCCTGCGGCCACAACGACAAGAGAGTCCAGGTCTTCATCGACGCCGGATTCGACGAATGGGCACCGCAGACCATGAACGACATCGAATGGCTGTATGACAACTACGGCGACAAGATTATCCTCACCGTATGGCCGAAGGAAACCGACGAAGACATTAAGGATCTGAGCGAAGAAGAAATCCGCGCTCTGGCACGCAAGTTTGTTGATCGTTTCAACCAGCCCGGCAAGCCGTCCTTCATGGCAAGAAATACTCCGAGCAACCCGATTTACAGAGACGAAGTTTACAAGTACTCTCGTGAACTTTGGGCTTCCAGAGACTAATTTAAAAAGAAACAAAAAGCGAGCCTTGCATGTTCAAGGCTCGTTTTTTTATGATTTCATTGAAATTGCGCCGGATACAGTCTCGTCCGTTTCCCGGCTGCCGTTGGCGGCCAGAAAGGCAAAGATGCCTGCCGGGAAGTGAAAGCCTTATTTTCAGTGCGAAAACAGCCGGAAGGCAGATTCCCACCGTGAAGATGATCCATTGCGGCACGGAGAAAGAATAAACCGTCCAGCCGATTGGGTAATGGTGTATCTGCTGCAGATGCAGTTTTCATTTTCGGCTTCCCGTAGAGAGAGTTTCCCCCAAAATCCCGAAATTCAGTCGTTTTAGGGGAGTTTTTTGGGGATTTGTGCTGTATCAATCGTTAATAAAACGAGAATTCGAGCTTATTCTGCGTATTTCGGATCGTTTTTCACTGTTGATGACGGTTTTCGGCGAGAGATACGGCACAAAACTCCCCCATTTATGGCTTATTTGATGGAAAAAGGGGGAAAATGGCTTCGCGCAGAGTTGGAAAAAACAGAAAATGAGGTCTTTGCATCCTTGCCCGGTGCAAGTCTGCCGTCCTCGTCACGGCGACCTCGGACCCAAAAGGTCCCATGGGACCTTTTAGCCCTTTCGGGTTCTTGTCCCTGATAAAACAATCATACGCAAAACAAAAAACCGACCAACTTGGTCGGTTTCGTTTCTTGGTGGATCATCAGGGACTCGAACCCTGGGCACCCTGATTAAGAGTCAGGTGCTCTACCAACTGAGCTAATGATCCACATGCTCAACTGCTGAACGCAAAAAGAATAATACCATCATGTTCCGGGTTCGTCAAGCAGATTTTTAACAAAAAGTTGAAATATATATGCTTTGTGTAATATAATATGGTGAACTGTTGTCTAAAAAAGACGAAGGAGAAATTATGAAATGTAAAGTTTGCGGTTATGAGTATGACGACTCAAGAAATAACTGCCCCATGTGCGGTACACCGGCTGAAAATGCAGAGGGTACTGTTCCGGAAATGAAATGGAATACAAAGGATTTTCCGAAGCCCCAGAAAGAGGTTGCGGATATTCAGATGCAGTGGTCCAACTCCGATGTGAGCGAGGGCTATATTGCGGTTCCGGACAGACCCAGACGTCAGTTCAGCAGCAATAACGAGGTCAACCGCCAGTATATCCAGCCGGATCCGGTTCCGGCTCCCCGTCAGGAAACAAAGACGGACTCTGCCGCGGTCAGCGCGCAGAGCGTACAGCCGGATGCTGCCCCGGTTCACCCGCCGATTTATTCCGATCCGGACGCGCTGCGGGTTCCCAGAGTGGAAGAAGGCCGCCTGCCGGAGAAGTTTTATACCTTCCAGACGAAGAACGAGGAGTTCCAGAAGCTTCTCGATAAAGAATTTGAACGCTTAAGAGAGCTGCAGAGTCAGCTGCCGGAATCCAAGAGCTTTCCGCTTCCGGGCACACAGCCCGCGGCGGCAGAGGCTGCACCGGCGGACGATTTCGACAAGATGCTGCTGGATGACACCTCCGATTCCGAGGCGCTTCCTGCGGCGGAAGTGTTCAAGGATGCAAAGCCTGCGGCACCCAAGGTGCATGCGGACGGTCCCTTCGATATCAAGACCCTGGAGGATTCTATCCGCCTGATCCGCGAAGAGGAAGAGATTGCCCAGCGGGAAAGCGAAGAAAGACGGCGCAAACTGGAGGCCATGAAAGCGGCCAGAGATGCGTACTTTAAAAGTCTGGACGAAGCAGAAGCCAAGAAACCCATGAGAGGTTTGTTTTGGCGCGACCGGGAAAGCGTAAAGGCAGAACCTGCAAAGGCGCCGGAAGCTCCTGCGGCACCGGCTCAGCCGGAAAAGGCTGCAGAACCGGAAATTGCTGCGGAAAAAGAAAATCCGAAAGCCGCTGCTCCGGAAACTCTGATTCCGGTGGTGGTATCCCTTCCGGATTCTGATGCGTCGAATACTCCGGCCTTAAAGAAAGCCCCGGAGGTGCAGAATACTGCTTCCGAAAAAGCGGTTCCGTCCTTCGAAGTACCGGTTTTGGAAGACCTTACCGGCCGTCTGACCGATGACCCGGAGCACACCATTCAGTTTGTCAAGGAATCTTTTGTGGCGGCGCAGGATGCCAGACTGCGGGAAGAAATGCAGAAGTCTCTCCGGCCGAAATACGTTCCCGAAGCGGCTGCGGCATCGGAGGCGGAAATCATTTTTTCCAAACCGGAAGAACCGGTAAAAGCGCCGGAAATTCCTGCGGAACCGGTTATCGAAAAACAGCCGGAACCCCCTGCGGAGCCGATTCCCGAGAAAGAACCGGAAGCTCCTGCAGCACCGATTTTTGAGGTCGCGCCGGAAACTCCCGTCCAGCCGGTTCAGCCGGAAGAAACTGCGGAACCGGAACCGATTGCGGAAATCGTACCGGAAATCGAGCCTGTGCCGGAAATTCAGCCGGAAACGTCTGCAGTACCGACTTTCGAGATCGCACCGGAAACTCAGCCGGAAACACCGCCGGAAGAAAGCGGCAGTGAGCCCGAGCTGGTGCTTCCCACCACGGAAGACGTGGAGGAAATGAAGCGCTTCTCCGAAGAGCTTTCCGCGGAAGCAGAAGAACCGGAAAAGCTCAATCCTCTGGCAACTCAGACCTTCGGCGTGCTGACGGATGAAAATCCGGAAGAAGACGACGAGGATGATGAGGATGACGACGAGGACGATGACGAGGACGATGACGAGGAACGGGGCGGTCACACTTTCCTGAAGTTCCTGGGTCTGGTTCTCCTGATCCTGATCCTGGTGCAGCTGATTGTGTTCGGATTTGAGAAACTCCTGCCGGACGCAAACTTTACACAGACATTGGTACAGATTACTTCCTCTATTCAGGCTGCCTGTGACGACTTTATGGCAAACGCAATAGATAAAGTAAGCGAGCTGTTTAATTAATAGGAGAATACTATGGCAAAGTCCAGAATTAAATTTGCAGGAGGAAAATGGCTGGTCATCTGCGGCATCCTTTTAGCCCTGGTGCTGGTCATCTTCGCACTCTCCGGCTTCCTGACCGACCTGATCTGGTTTAAGGAAGTAGGATACACCTCTGTCTTTCTGACAGAAATCTTTACCAAGCTGAAAATCGGCGTGCCCGCTTTTCTGCTCTTTACCGCGCTGGGATATATCTCCCTGACCGCGCTGAAGAAAAACTTTTTAACGAAAAACGATTTCGAAATCAGTCCGGAGAACAATCCGCGGGTCAAGAAGGCCCTGTTTGCCACCTCCGCAGCGCTGGGACTCTTTATTTCCGCAGTGCTCATCGGCAATCTCTGGTTTGAAATCCTGGAATTCGTCAATGCGCAGAGTTTCGATATCTCAGATCCTCTGTTCCACAACGACGTGGGATTCTACATGTTCAAATACGACTTCCTGGTAGGCCTGGCAGACAGCGCCATTGCCATTGTGGTTGCATTCGTGGCCGCAACGGTGGTGATGTACGGTTTGCTGGTGGGCTTCGCAGACCCCGTGGGAGAAGCGGAAGTCCGTCCGGCGAACAGCACAGGTTTCTTCCGCAGCCCGGATTCCTTCGGCGTAAAGGCCAAGGCGGTGCTGGGCGTGGCCCGCAACGAAATGCTCATGCTGGGCGTGCTGTTCTTCCTTTTCGTGGCCTTCCGTCTGTATCTGGTACAGTTCAACGTACTGTATGACAGCAGCGGGCTGTTCTACGGCGCAGGCTACACCGAAATCAACGTAAAGCTGGTGATCTACCGGATTCTGATGGTTCTGTCCGTGGTAGCGGCGGTCATGCTGCCGCTGGCGATCAAAAAGAAGAAGATTCTGTTTGCCGCAGCGGTTCCGGCGGTCATGCTGATCATTGCAGTACTGGGCCGCGGTGCAGTATCCCTGGTGCAGAACGTGATCGTAGACCCGGACGAACTTTCCAAGGAAAGAACCTACATCGACCGGAACATCGAATACACCCGCCTTGCCTACGACCTTTCCGACGTGCAGGTGAAGGAATTCGTTCCCGAGAACAACCTGACCAAGGTGCAGGTGCTGGACAACATGGAGACCTTCTCCAACATTCGTATCAACGACTTTGAACCGTCCCAGCAGTTCTACAACCAGACTCAGTCCATCCGCAGCTACTACACCTTCAACGATGTGGATGTGGATCGTTACTACGTCAACAACGAATACACCCAGGTGTTCCTCTCCGCCAGAGAGATCGACCCCAAGGAAAGCGACGATTCCTGGCTGATCCAGCACCTGAAGTATACCCACGGCTACGGCCTGACCTTAAGCCGTGTGGACAAGATTACCGCTTCCGGTCAGCCGGATATGCTGATCAAGAGCATTCCGCCGGTTTCTCAGGTTCCGGAAATTACCATCACCCGCCCGGAAATTTACTACGGCGAACTGGCTGACGGCTACGTGGTGGTGAACACCAGCGAGCAGGAATTCGACTATCCTTCCGGCGAAAGCAATGTATACTGCACATACGAAGGTACCGGCGGCATTAAGCTGAACCCCTTCAACCGTCTGCTCTTTGCCATCCGGGAAAACAGCCTGAAGCTTCTGATTTCCACCAATATCAAGAGCGATTCCCGGATCATGATTTACCGCAATATTGCGCAGCGCATTCAGAAAATCGCACCCTTCCTGACCTACGATGACGATCCCTATGTGGTCACCGTGGACGGAAAGATCTACTGGATCGCAGACGGCTACACCGTATCTGATATGTATCCGTACTCCGAACCGTACAAGCATGACGACGGCGTCAACTACATCCGCAACTCCGTAAAGATCGTGGTGGATGCTTACAACGGCGATGTAAACTTCTACATCTGCGACGAAGAAGATCCTATCGTGCAGACTCTGGCAAAGATCTACCCGAAGCTGTTCAAGAACATCAGCGAGCTGCCGGAAAGCCTGAAGAGCCATCTTCAGTACCCCAACGCTCTGTTCAACATTCAGTCTCAGGTATACGAAAGATATCACATGACCGACGTGGACGTGTTCTATCAGAACGAAGACCGCTGGGATATTTCCACCGAGCTTTACGGACAGTCCACCGCTCAGACCACGGCGAACTACTCCATCATGAAGCTGCCGGGTGAAGAGAATGCGGAATTTGTTTCCACCATTTCCTACGCACCCACCGGCAAGAGCAATCTGACCGGTATTCTGGTGGCACGTCAGGACGGTGCGCACTACGGCGAACTGGTGGTTTACCGCATGCCCAAGGACCGCATTATCTACGGTACCGCCCAGGTCGAGGCCAAGGTGAACCAGGATGCGGAAATTTCCAAGGAATTCTCCCTCTGGAACAACTCCGGCTCCACCTACAGCCGCGGCAACATGTTCGTTATTCCGGTGGAGGACTCCATCCTCTACGTAGAACCGGTTTACCTCTACGCTTCCACAGGCTCCCTGCCGGAAGTCAAGCGGGTAATCTGCATCTACGGCGAAGAACTGGCCTATGAACCCACCCTGGCAGAATGCCTCAACAAGCTCTTCGGCGCCGGCGCCGGTGATCCGCTGAACACCCCGTACCCGATTATTGCGGGTCACGAAGCGGCAGAAAAGATCCGCAACGGCGAGGACGACCCGGTGGTGGATCCGGATGACCCGGTAACACCGGAGGATCCGGACTCTCTGGCAGCCCTCTTCGAGGACCTCTACAAGCAGTGGTCCGAGCTGGGCAGCAAGCTGGAAGAGATTATGAATCGTTTAAAGGAAGCGGGCGGCGAAGAATAAATGTTGGCACTGGTTACAGGTGCTGGCACCGGCATCGGCGCAGCGTGTGCGCTGGCACTGGCGGCGGACGGTTATGACGTAATCGTTCACTGCAGCAGCTCCGTGGACGGAGCCCACCGCATAGAAAAACAAATCAAAGAAATGGGGCGGAACGCCTATGTGTTCTGCGTGGACTTTTCCGACAGCGATGCGGTGCATCGCTTTGCCGGCGGGGTCATGGCAGGGCTGGGCTGCCCGGACGTTATCGTAAATAACGCAGGGGTCTGCAAACCCGCCCAGATTCAGGATATTACCGAGGATGACTGGGACCGGCTGATGAACGTAAATCTGAAGGCCGCCTTCCTTCTCTGCCGGGATTTTTCCTCCGCCATGATCGGGCGGCGGTCCGGCTGCATTATCAATATCGCCTCCATCTGGGGCAGAACCGGA
>JAZUDB010000199.1:0-1604 GCA_045639385.1 Anaerovoracaceae bacterium
CAGAGGAACCACGTCCGCCACCGTAGAGATCGCCACCAGATCCAGGAAAGAATTCAGATCCGCCTTGGTAAAACTGTCCGGCGGGAACAGGCTGCAGGCACCGGAAGAAATCATCCGCTGCATGCCCTGGGCAATCTTAAAGACCACACCGCAGCCGGAAAGTTCCCGGAACGGGTACCGGCTGTCCTCCCGGTGGGGATTCACCGTCAGGCAGTCCGGGGTCATGTTTTCCCGCAGAATATGATGATCCGTCACGATGCATTCCAGTCCCAGGGACTGTGCGTAGGCAATCTCATCCCGGGAAGTAATTCCGCAGTCTACGGTTACCAGCAGCCGGCAGCCCCGCTCCGCAATGCGGCGGAAAGCCTCCCGGTTGGGTCCGTAACCGTCGGAAAAACGGGACGGAATGTAAAAACTGACGTTGGAAGAAAACTTTTTCAAAAGGGAGACCATCAGGGTGGTGCTGGTTACCCCGTCCGCATCGTAATCTCCGTAAACACAGATGGGTATGTTTTCGCTGCAGGCACGCAAAAGCGCCTCGCAGACCTCTTTCAGGTCCGGAAGAAGGAAAGGATCGTAGGTGGTGCGGGGCGTATCGGAAAGAAAATCCGCAAAAGATTCCTCCGGAACCCCCCGGCGCTTCATTATCCTGAGAACAGAAACAGGAACTCCCGGGAGCTCCTGTTCTATGCTTATGCTGTTGTCTTCATAAATCCACTGTGCCATTTAGTCGTAAATATACCGCCCCGGTTCAACGTAATTCAAGGGGTCTTTATACACACCGTCCACTCTGACTTCGAAATGCAGGTGGGGTCCCGTGGACGCACCGGTAGAGCCTACCAGGGCAATTACCTCGCCCCGCTTTACCGTCTGGCCCACTTTGACCAGAAGCTTGGATGCGTGACCGTACAGGGTGACGATTTTGCCGCCGTGGTCGATCATCACGTAGTTGCCGTAGCTGCTGGGCTTGTAACCGGCCGCAATAACCTTGCCGCTGTTGGCCGCCAGAATCGCGGTGCCCTTTGCCGCACCGATGTCAATACCCTTATGATTGCTGCTGACGCCGGGAATGGGTTCCGCACGCTGTCCGAAATACTCCGTAATTCTCTTGCTGGATGCAGAAGGCCAGCACATATCTCCGCCGCCGTACTTCTTGCCGTTATCCTGGCTTCTGCGGATGACCTCGATCAATTCATCGGCGTCCTTTTCCATGGCCTTGAGCATGGCCGCAAGTTCTTCGTTGCTTGCTTCCAGCGCAGCTTTCTTCTTCTCCGCGGTCTTTTCCTTGGCGACCAGTTCCGCCTTCTTATCCTTTACTACGGACTGCTCCGCCAGAAGGGAATCCTTCAGCTGGGTCAGTTCCAGTTTTACCTGATAAATAACATCGTACTCCGTGCGGAGCTTCTGCAGCAGCTCGCTGTCCGCCGCATAGATGCGCTTTGCCATCTCGATATTGGTCAGAAGCTCGCTGACGCTGGCGGAATTGAGAATGACGGACAGAATGCCCGCATTTCCGCTCTTGTACATGGCGCGGAGTCTGGCATTCAGATTGGTATTCTGAGAGTTGATCTCCGTCTGCTTCTTTTCCAGTTCGTCCAGTTTTT
>JAZUDB010000200.1:0-12249 GCA_045639385.1 Anaerovoracaceae bacterium
CGGAAGAACAGCGCTTTCTGCAGGAATACTGCGAAGATACCGGCGCATCTGTGGCATTTATCGAAGGGGATTATAATCCCCGGGAGTATTATGAGCTGGTCTGCGGCTACGAGAACGAACCGGAAGGCGGAATCCGCTGCAGCATCTGTTTCTCCATGCGGCTGGAAGAAACTGCACGCTATGCGAAGGAAAACGGATTTGAATGCTTCGACACCACACTGACGGTGTCGCCTTACAAAAATTACGACGTAATTTCCAACATCGCGGGACAACTGGCCCGCAAATACGGAATAGAATATCTTTCCGGTAATTATAAAAAGAAGAACGGTTATCTTCGTTCCATCGAATTGTCCAAGGAATACGGCCTCTACCGGCAGCATTTCTGCGGATGTGAGTTTTCCAAAAGAACAGGCGGGCAGGATTGAAATACGCAGACATTGTTGTTGACAATAATACAGACGCTACGGATCTGCGCTATACCTACGCCTGCGAGGATGACAGCATACGCATCGGCATGCACGTAAAAGTGCCTTTCGGGATTCATAACCGGCAGACAGACGGCTATGTGGTGGATGTTTTTTCGGAAGCCCCGGAAGGGGTTAAAAAACTGAAATATGTGTCGGAGACGGATCCGGAAGTTTTTCTGACGGAAGAAGCGGTGCGTACCGCTCTCTGGATGCATACCCGTTATCTCTGCCGCTATATCGAAGCTTTGAAATGCTTTCTGCCGGTTTCCGAAGTAAAGCGGAAGACAAAGGACCCGTTTGCAGATCTGGAGCTTTCCGAAGAGGATGCCCGTCCCAAGGAACTGACAGCGGAACAGCAGGCTGTGCTGAGCGAGATTACCGCCTGCATAACGCCCCGGGAACATAAAGTGTTCCTTTTGAAAGGGGTCACCGGCAGCGGAAAAACGGAAGTGTATCTGCAGGCTATGCAGAAGGTGCTGGAAGAGGGCCGGCAGGGGATTATTCTGGTGCCGGAAATCTCGTTAACGCCTCAGCTGGTGGCCAGATTCATGAGCCGCTTCGGCAGAGATCAGATCGCGGTGCTTCACAGCAAGCTGACCCCGGCGCAGCGGGCGGCAGAATATAAAAGAATATCCTCGGGAGAAGTGCGGCTGGTCATCGGTGCCAGATCCGCAGTATTTGCTCCCTTTGATAATATCGGACTGATTATTCTGGACGAAGAGCACGAAAGTTCCTATAAATCCGATAAAAGCCCCAAATACGATACCTGTGAGGTGGCGGTAAAGCGTGCCATGAGCAGCGGTGCCGCGGTGGTTCTGGGTTCTGCAACCCCCTCGGTGGTGGACTATTACCGGGCGGAAAAAGGAATTTTTAAACGGATCGAAATTAAGAACCGTTACAACCGGGTGGCGCTTCCTCAGGTAAAAATCGTGGATATGTCCGCGGAAATCAAAGCGGGCAACCGGAGTCTCTTTTCCCGGGAACTGGCAGATGCGGTGCGGCTGCAGCTGGACCGGGGCAAGCAGGTAATTCTGTTTTTGAACAGAAGAGGTTATCTGGGCTACATTTCCTGCCGGGAATGCGGGTATGCGGTAAAATGTCCGGAATGCGGCATTTCCATGCCCTATCACAAGGATGAAGGGGCCTGTGAATGTCACTACTGCGGGCGAAAAATTCCTCTTCCCAGAGTTTGTCCGGAATGCGGCAGCAAACTTATCGGCGGCTTCGGCGCCGGAACCCAGCAGGTGGAAGAAAAAGTGGCGGAATTGTTTCCGGATGCCAGCGCGGAGCGGCTGGATCTGGATGCGGTAAAGAAAAAGGGCGAACTGGAAGCCACACTGAAGCGTTTTCAGAAGGGAAAAACCGATATTTTAATCGGAACCCAGATTGTGGCGAAGGGCCTGGACTTTAAAAACGTGGGCCTGGTGGGCGTAATCAGCGCAGACGTTACCCTGAATATTCCGGATTTCCGCTCGGCGGAGCGGACTTTTCAGCTTCTGACTCAGGCGGCCGGACGTTCGGGCCGGGGAGAAGAGACCGGTACGGTAATTATTCAGACCTATTCCCCGGACAATGCTTCTCTGATTGCGGCAGCCTGTCACGACTATGAGTCCTTTTACAGCGGGGAAATCGATATTCGAAAAGCCGCGGGATATCCGCCGTTTTCCGATATCTTTCAGATTGTGATTCACGACGCCTCGGAGGAAAAGGCTTATGCCTATGCGGACAGCTGTGCCCGCTGGCTGCGGAAAAAGCTTCCCGAAGGAACCAGTGTACTGGGACCGGCGGAACCGATGCTGAAAAAGCAGGGCGGACTGTATCGTTCCCAGATTCTGATCAAGGCGCCGGCCGGGAACCGCAGCAGCGTAAGTTCCGTCATCCGGGAAATGAAGGAAAAGCACGAGAAAAACACAAATCAAGCACAACTGATAACAGTTGACATAAATCCATTTACGTTTATTTAGGAGATTATCATGGCATTAAGAACAATTCTTGTACAAGGAGACCCCCAGCTGGAGAAGACATCCAGAGAGGTTAGTGAAGTTAACGAACGCATCGTCACCCTGCTGGATGACCTGACCGAAACCATGCGCAAAGCACAGGGTGTGGGACTTGCAGCGCCGCAGGTAGGAATTCTGCGCCGGGTCGTTGTGGTGGAAACCGAACCGGGTGAAGTGTACGAACTGATTAATCCGGTTATTCTGGAAGCAGAAGGAGACCAGTACGGCAGTGAAGGCTGTCTGTCTGTTCCCGGCTATTTCGGCGAAGTTCACAGACCGCAGAAGATTAAAGCAGAAGCTTTAGATCGCAATGGCGTGAAGCAGACCTACGAAGTAGAGGGCTTTACAGCCAGAGCATTCTGTCATGAAATCGATCATCTGGACGGAATTCTTTATACCAGCAAGGCGGATAACCTTCGCAAAGAAACTGAGGAAGACGAAGAATAGCATGAACATTGTATATATGGGCTCTCCCGAATTTGCCTGCATTCCCCTGGAAGAACTGGTAAAGGCGGGGCACAACGTAAATCTTGTATTTACCCAGCCGGATAAACCCAAGGGCCGGGGCAACAAGATGCAGAAAAGCCCGGTAAAAATCAAAGCGGAAGAACTGGGCATCCGGGTGATGGATCCGGTAAAACTGAAAGACAACGAAGAATGCCTTCAGGCACTGCAGGAAGCTCAGCCGGACGTAATCGTAGCGTTTGCCTACGGTAAAATTCTGCGGAAACAGGTGCTGGACATTCCGAAATACGGCTGTCTGAACATTCATACCTCTCTGCTGCCGGATTATCGGGGCGCGGCTCCGGTTCAGCGCAGCATTATGGACGGCTGCGAATATACCGGCGTTACGGTAATGCGGATCGGCGAAGGCCTGGATGACGGAGATTATTTTCTGCAGGAAAAAACACCGATCGGAGACAAAACTGCGGACGAACTTTTTACGGAACTGGCTCAGACCGGTGCCAAACTGCTGACGGAGAATCTGGAAGCCATCGTGAACGGCAGTATTCCGCCCATTCCCCAGGGAGAATCCCGCACGGAATATGCGGCTGCCATCACCAAGGAAGAGGGCAGAATCGACTGGAACCGCCCTGCATTTCTGATAAAACGGCTGATTCAGGCTTTTCATTCCAATCCCTGCGCCTGGACCTGCCTGAACGAAACGGTTCTGAAAATATACAAAGCGGAATTGGCTTCCGAAATTCCGGTAAATGCACTGCCGGGAACCGTAGTAGCTGTCGGTAAAACCGGTATCGAAGTTGCCTGCTGCGACGGAACGCTGCGGATCAAAACCCTGCAGGCTCCCGGGAAAAAAGTAATGGATGCCGGGGCGTTTCTTCTGGGCAATAAAATTGAAATCGGAACAGTTTTGAGGTAAAATGAATGGATAAGGACAGACGTCTTGCCTACCTGATACTCAAAGAAACAGAAGAAAAAGAGACCTGGTCGAGTCTGGCCGTGGGAAAGTCTCTGGAACGCGGCACGGCGGATTCCGAAGCTTTTATCCGGGAACTGGTTTACGGTGTCATCCGCAATAAAACGCTGCTGGACTACAATATCAACCGTTTTCTGAAAAAGCCCAAGCTGGGCATTTCGGAGCGGATTTGGCTGCGCATGGGCTTTTATCAGCTGGCATTTATGAGCGGTGTTGCCGACTATGCGGCAATCAACGAGACCGTGGGACTGGCCAGAGCTTTCAAAAAGGGTTCCGAAGGCTTTATCAATGCGGTTCTGCGCAGTTTTCAGCGGACCCAATGTATTCTGGAAGTTCCGGCAGAAAGCGATGAAGTTTCTTATCTTTCGGTAAAGTATTCCTGTCACGAATCCATCGTGCGGCTTTGGCTGCGCTGCTACGGACGGGAGATTACGGAGAATCTGCTGGAAGCAGGCAATACCCCCGCGCTCCTGTCTCTTCGGGTCAATACGGCAAAAATCAGCCGGGAAAACCTGGTGCAGGAACTGCAGCACCTGGGTTTTGAAGCGCAGGCTTCCGAGGCGGCTTCTACCGCCGTGCTGGCAAAGGGCAGCGGCATTCTGGACAGTGAACTGTTCCGCAGGGGCTTTTTCTCCGTTCAGGGAGAGTCTTCCCAGATGACCGTGGATTATCTGGACCCTCAGCCCGGAGAACTGATTCTGGATCTTTGCGCAGCGCCGGGCGGCAAAAGCTTTGCCATGGCGGAACGCATGGAAGGAAAGGGCAGCATTCGGGCCTTTGACCTTTATGAACACCGGGTGGAATTGATCCGGAAAGAAGCGGCGCGTCTGGGTCATGGCATCGTCACGGCACAGGCGGCGGACTCCTGCGAATTTATGCCGGAATGGGAAGGTAAAGCGGACCGGGTGCTGGCGGATGTTCCCTGCAGCGGTCTGGGTACCCTGCGGCAGAATCCGGAAATCAAACTGAAAGAAATCCCCAAAATAGAATCCCAGGCAAAAATCCTGGAAAATGCGTATAGATATTTAAAAAAAGGCGGAGTCTTGGTATACTCTACTTGTACGATCAATCCCGAAGAAAATCAGGAGATTGTAAAAGGGTACGACGTGGAGAAGCAGATTCAGCTCTTTACCCGGAAAAACGGGCCTGACGGTTTTTTCATCTGCAGGATAAGGAGAAAATAAATTGATTACAGTTGGTTTTAAAACCGACAAGGGAATACAGCGAATGGATAACGAAGACTCCATCTTCGTAATGCCGGACCGTCAGATTTACATGGTCGCAGACGGAGTGGGCGGGCAGAGTTCCGGAGAACTGGCCAGCCGCATGACCGTGGGCTATATGGCGCAGTTCGTGGCATTGAATCCCATCGAAGAAGCCGAGTCCGAAGAGGATCTCCGGGCGTATTTTGATGCGCTTTATTCCGGTGCAAACAGTCTGGTGTACCAGAAATCCGTATCCGAACCCGGAAATGCGGGAATGGCAACCACGGCACTGCTCTGTTATCTGACCGATGAAAGGGCATTTTTCGTGAACGTGGGCGACAGCCGTGCCTATTTGCTCCGCAACGGAGAGATGTATCAGATTACGGATGATCATTCCTTCGTGCAGACCATGATGCGTGAGGGCCTGATTACCGCGGAGGAAGCTGCCAAACGTCCGGACCGCAATATGATTACCAGAGCTATCGGCGGAAATCGTGCGGTAAATCCGGACTTTTTCAGCGTGGAAATTTTCCCGGGTGACACCTTTATTATCTGCACGGACGGATTGTATTCGGAAGTGGATGACGACGAAATCGCCGGTTATGCTTCCCGCATGAACTCCATGTACATGCTTGCCAAAAAATTGGTGGAAAAGGCCAATGAACACGGCGGCGGAGACAATATTTCAGTCGTCTGCATCAGAATTCAGTAGGAGTAGGGCATGGGCACCAGGGTTCTGGCACAGAGATACGAAATATACGAAAAAATCGGGGAAGGCGGAATGGCCGTTGTTTTTAAGGCAAGGGACCGGAAGCTGGACCGTTATGTGGCTTTAAAAATTTTACGTCCGGAATATACAACGGACGATTCTTTTATTGAAAGTTTCAACCGGGAATCCCAGCTGGTGGCCGGTATTGTAGACCCGAACATTATTCAGGTCTACGACGTGGGTCAGCAGGGCAATATTTATTATATTGTCATGGAGCTGGTAGAAGGTGAAACTTTATCGGAAATCATTAAGCGGGAAGGCTCTCTGGACGCCAAAACCACCGTTTCCTACGCCAGGCAGATTGCCATGGCTCTTACCACAGCGCATCACAACAATCTGATTCACCGGGACATCAAGCCCCACAATATTATGGTAACCTACGACGGTGTGGCAAAACTCACCGATTTCGGCATTGCCAAAAGAGTGAACAATAATACGCTGGTGGGAGACGAGAAAGAGGCGGTCATGGGATCCATCCATTATTTCTCTCCGGAACAGGCCAGAGGAAATAAGGTGGACGAACGTTCCGACATCTACAGTCTGGGCATCGTAATGTACGAAATGATTACCGGACAGGTCCCCTACGACGGTGAAAATGCGGTGGAGGTTGCGGTGAAACATATGAACGGTCAAATGACACCGCCGTCCCATCTGGTGCCGGAGATTCCCCAGGATCTGGAAGACATCATTCTGAAGGCTACGGCAAAATCTGCCGACAACCGCTACAATAATGCCGAAGAAATGATTACGGATCTGAACTTTGTCAAGTTTTCCCGCAGGTCCAATTACGTTTTGGAACAGGAAGAACGGGCTGCTCACCCGGAACGTTTTGCGGAAAATGCTGCGGCTGCAGCAGCATCCGAAGAAGAGAAGCCTGCCCAGAGCTCCCGCATTGCCATTGCGCAGAAACAAAACGAAAAGAACGCAGGCAGAAGACGCCTGCTGCTGATCATCGGTGCCGTTCTGGGTGCCGCACTGCTTCTTTTCGGTATCATTCACATGATTCTGGTCAGCGGAAGCGGAGAAGAATACGAGGTGCAGGTTCCCAAGGTTGAGGGAACAACCTACGAAGAAGCAAAAATCCTTCTGGAGTCCATGGATTTGAAGATCGTTATCGACACAGAAGTGATCAACGACCAGGAAGAAGCCGGTACCATTGTGAACCAGTCCCCCTCGGAAGGAACCAATGCGAAAAAGGGTCAGACGGTGAAGGTTCGCATTACCCGCAGGAGTACGGCCCCTGCAGTACCGCCGCTTCTGAACCTGGATCTGAATACTGCCACCGCCAGGCTGCAGCAGTATGGCTACATTCTGGGTGAGGTGACCAACGGCTACAGCGATACGGTGGAAAAGGGGAAAGTTATTTCCTGCACACCTTCCGTGGGTTCTCCGCTGGATAAGGGAAGCAAGATCGATCTGGTCATTTCCAAAGGGCCGGATCCGGCATCCGCAGGTAAGTTTACCGTGGACGTCCGGGGCAAAACGCTGGAAGAGGCCATTGCGCTGATTGAACGTATGGGCTGCAGCGTTCCGCCGGAAAATATCAAATACGTGCAGAGCGATTCCGTTGCCCCCGGACATGTGTGCAAACAGAGCCCGGCTTACAACGAAAAAGTAGCTGCCGGAACCAAGTTTACTTTGACGATCAGCGCCACCGGAGAAGAAGAGGGTACTGTGGATCTATCGGTGGATTTCAGTGCCTTTGAGGGCGATGTATTTTCCGTGACCGTAATCGTTACGGATAATTACGGCAATACCAAAGACGGTACCACGCAGTACAGCAAGGTGGAAGTGAAGCGGGATGACTTGTCTGGAAACAGCAGTTATATATTCCGGATCAGCGGCACCGGCAAGGGCAGTGCCATCGTCATTGTAGACAACAACACGCCGATTACCTACGCGGTGAATTTCTCTGACGGGACAGCGGTATTGCAATAATGCAGGGAACCATTATCAAAGGCATTGCCGGATTTTACTACGTCTGGTCGGAAAATAAAATATACGAATGCAAAGCCCGGGGAAAGTTCCGGAAGAACGGATTGACCCCCATGGTGGGAGACCGGGTGGAACTGTCTTTGGATAAAGACTCCGAAGCATCGGATCCGTCCATGCTGCCGGGAACCGTGGATCGCATTCTTCCCAGAATCAACGAATTTGACCGTCCTCCCATTGCCAATGTGCAGACTACGGTCATCGTGGCTGCGGCAAAGGATCCGGAGCCGCTGACCTATGTGATTGACCGCATGGCGGTAGGTGCGGAGCTGAAAAATACGGAGATTTTGATTTGTCTGAACAAGACGGATCTGGAATCTTCCGAAGAAATATGCCGTATTTATCAGGGCATTTATCCGGTTTATCCGGTTTCCGCCAAAAACGGAGCAGGACTGGAAAACTTAAAGGGTGCGCTGCAGGGAAAGCAGGCGGCTCTTTCCGGACCGTCCGGTGTGGGAAAATCCAGTCTGACCAAAGCGCTTCTTGGTGATTCGGCGGAAAAGGTACAGGTGGGAGAAATCTCCGCCAAAACCCTGCGGGGCAAGAATACCACCCGTCATTCCGAGCTGTTTGCCGGTGACGGTTTCTTTCTTTTCGATACGCCGGGCTTCACTTCTTTTGAAACACCGGAACTGGACGAAAACGAACTGGACCAGTACTTCCCGGAGTTTGAAAGCTTCCGGGGCAAATGCCGCTTTGACAACTGCAGGCATCTGAGCGAGCCGGAATGTGCCGTGAAAGATGCGCTGGCAGAAGGCCGCATTAAGAAAAGCAGATATGAGTCTTATAAGACCATGTATAAAGAATGTAAAGAACGCAGGAGGTTCTGATGGCTAAATTATCTCCATCCATGCTGTCCGCGGATTTTTCCCGGCTGGCGGAAAGTATTTCTCAGATCGAAGCAGGCGGCGCAGATTACGTGCATATGGATATTATGGACGGCGCCTTCGTACCGAATATTACCTTCGGATCCGTGGTGGTGAAGTCCCTGGTGGGAAAAACCGCGCTTCCTTTTGATATTCATCTGATGATCGAACATCCGGAGCAGCGGATTCCGGACTTCGTTACACCTCAGACCGAATATATCGTGGTGCATCAGGAAGCCTGCACCCATCTGGACCGGGTCATCCACCAGATTAAGGAACTGGGCTGCAAGGCCGGCGTGGCCATTAATCCGGCAACTCCGGTTTCTACGCTGGAATGCATTCTGGGCGAAGTGGATCTGGTGCTGGTAATGAGCGTAAATCCCGGCTTCGGCGGACAGAAGTTTATCCCGTACACTGCGCTGAAGGTCTGCGAACTGGATGAAATCCGCAGAAGCGAAGAACTGAACTTTATCATCGAAGTGGACGGCGGCGTGAATCTGAATAATGCACAGATGCTGGTGGAGAGCGGGGCAGACCTGCTGGTGGCCGGCAGTGCGGTATTCGGTGCGGAAGACGTGCCCCAGCGCTGCAGAGAATTCAAACAGATTATCGAATAATTGAAAGCTTTGGAAATGAAGGACTGTCCTCTGTTCCGGGGACTGTCTTCGGAAGAATTGACATATGCAAAGGACTTTTTTTCGGCGAGAAAGAAGTCTTATCGAAAGGGAGAGTTTATCAACGTAATTACGGATAAACTCCCTTTTTTCGGCTATGTTCTTTCCGGCGGAGTTCGGGTCTGCATGGATGAATTCGACGGAACCCGGGTGGTGATGGCCAGCGTGGGACCGGGAGAATCCTTCGGTGAGTCGCTGCATTTTCTGCAGAAGGAAACCCCGGTTTACATCTATGCTTCCGCAGATACGGAGCTTCTTCTGTTAAACGCATCCCGGGTAAAAGAACGGTCTGACCGTCCGCTGGATGCGCTGTTTTCGGAGCGTTTTGCTTCGATGCTGGCAGAAAGAACTCTGCACATGAATGACCGGATTCAGATTCTTACCAAAAAATCCGTCCGGGACAAAATCGTAACCTACCTTTCTCAGCAGAAGAATCTCTGGGGCAAAGCGGAGTTTGATATTCCCCAGAACCGGAATGAGTTGGCCGAATATCTGGCCGTAAACCGGTCGGCTTTGTCCAGGGAACTTGCCCGGATGAAGGAAGCGGGTATCATCGATTTTCAGGGAAATCATTTCAAACTTTTATAATTCTTTACGGGAATGTTGCTGCGGCAACATTCTTTTTTTTATCCGCAGCTATAATTAGGTCATCCGTTTCAGAAAGGATGACGATTATGAAAAAATTTACTGCGTTATTATTGATCCTGCTTCTTACTTTTTCTTTGTGTGCCTGCGGAGAAAAACCGGTTTCCGTAAAGCCCGGCAGCACGCAGGTCCGCTTCGGGGTTTTGAAGGGACCCACCGGAATCGGTGCAGTCAGCTTGATGGACAAGGCGGAAAAAGGAGAGCATGCTAACTATAAATCATATATGATTACGGATCCCTCGGACATGGTGGGCCGCATTACCAACGGCTCTCTGGATATTGCCGCACTGCCCACCAATACTGCGGCGAATCTTTACAACAAAACCAACGGCGGGGTAAAAATCATTGCGCTGAATACGCTGGGGGTTTTATATATTCTGGAAAAAGGGGACAGCATTCATTCCGCAGCGGATCTGAAGGGAAAGACCATTTACTGCAACGGACAAGGGGCAAATCCTGAGTATGTGCTGAACTTCATTCTGCGGCAGAACGGTCTGGAACCGGGCAAGGACGTGGAGATCGTCTTTAAGGAAGCGGCGGAGGTCACCGCATTAATGGCTTCCGGGCAGATTGACTGCTGCATGCTGCCGGTTCCCGCCGCTGTTACCGTGACAACCAAGAATCCGGATGTTAAAATGGGTTTGGATTTAACGGAGGAATACGCAAAGGCCGCAGGGGACGGCAGTGTGCTGACCATGGGCTGCCTGGTTGCCCGCAGGGAGTTCCTGGAGGAGCATCCGGAAGAGGCAGCGCTTTTCCTGGAACGGTATGCGGCTTCCATCGAAGATGTGAAAAACAATACCGACGCTTCATCGGAACTGATTGCTTCCTACGAAATAACGCCCAATGCCGCCATTGCGAAGAAATCCATTCCTTACTGCAGCATGGTCTGCATTACGGGCAAGGATATCCGGCCTGCGGTGGAAAACTATTATAAGGTTTTGTTTGAGGCAGACCCCGCCTCTCTGGGCGGTTCCATGCCCGGAGACGATTTCTACTATGAAGGAAAATAAATATCTTAAAACGATTCTATCTATCGTATTCTGGCTTGCCGTCTGGATGCTGAGCTCCAAGGCGGTAAACCAGATTCTGATACTCCCGCCGCCGGCTGAAGTTTTTCGCCGGCTGTTTTTGCTGGTTCAGACAAAAACATTCTGGGTAACCGCAGGCACCTCGCTGCTGCGCATTCTGTTTGGCTTTTTCTGCGGACTGCTGGCAGGCACTGTTTTTGCGGTGATTTCCAAGGTCTCCGGGGCTGCGGATGCCGTGCTGACCCCAATGATTCGGGTTTTCCGGGCGGCGCCGGTGGCTTCGTTTATTATTCTGCTGATGCTGTGGATCAACTATGATTTCGTTCCGGTGATTATTTCTGCCATGATGGTGCTTCCCGTGGTGTATCAGAACGTCCGCACCGGCATCGAAGAGGTGAATCCCGATTATCTGCAGCTGGCAGAAGCGTACCGTTTTTCTTTGCAGAAGCGCTGGCGGGTGATCTATATTCCTTCTGTACTGCCGTATTTTACTTCCGGCGCATTAACCTCTCTGGGTCTGGCCTGGAAGAGCGGAATTGCGGCGGAGGTTCTTTGTCTGCCGGAACATGCGGTGGGCAGTCAGATGTATTTTTCCAAACTGTATCTGGAAACACCGGATCTGTTTGCCTGGACCATCGTGGTGGTTTTCTTCAGTTTCGTGCTGGAAGGGTGCCTGAAGAAAATCGTTTCCAAGCGGCAGGGAAAGGGGGCGGAAAATGCTTCTTAAGGATATCGGAATACAGTTCCGGGAGAAGACCGTTCTCTCTTCTTTTACCCGGGAGTTCGGAAAATATACCTGCCTGGTGGGACCTTCCGGGAAAGGCAAAACCACCCTGCTGAAGATTATCGCAGGTCTCTGCAAACCGGACAGCGGCACCGTGGAAAAAGGACCGGAACGGCCGGCCTTTATGTTCCAGGACGATCTGCTGTTCCCCTGGCTGACGGTGCTGGAAAACGTGCGCATCGTCTGTGACGACGAGGGCGAAGCCCGGCAGTATCTGGCCGCTGTGGAACTTGATCGGGAAGCGGATTCCTATCCGGACAAGCTTTCCGGGGGCATGAAGCGGCGGGTCGCTCTGGCCCGGGCACTTGCCTATGACGGGGATATGCTGATTCTGGACGAGCCCTTCAACGGCATGGATCTGCCCCTGGTGCAGAGGAT
>JAZUDB010000201.1:0-1735 GCA_045639385.1 Anaerovoracaceae bacterium
CTTGGCCTCCGACTTGCGGCAATGCCGGCGCCATGATCATCAAGGAAATCAATTCCCAGGTGGGCGTAAATCAGCGCATCGTGGCCGGTGTGGACGATGACCCCAACAAGAAGGGCCGCTATATTTCCGGCGTAAAGATCCGGGGCAGCCGGGAGGATATTCCGGCGCTGGCCGCCAAGTACAATGCGGACGAAATCATCATCGCCATGCCTTCCGCAAGCAAGAAAACGATTTCCGAAATTATTGAAATCTGCCATGACACCCGCTGCAAGGTAAGGGTCATGCCCATGATCTACGACCTGGTCAACGGAAAGGCTTCCGTAAAGGACCTGCGCGACGTGGAGATCGAAGACCTTCTGGGCCGCGACCCGGTCAAGGTAAATCTGGAGGAAATCTCCGGATATATTTCCGGAAGAACCGTGCTGGTCACCGGTGCGGGCGGGTCCATCGGATCCGAGCTCTGCCGGCAGATCTCCGGCTTCCATCCTGCCAAACTGGTTCTTTTCGATATCTATGAAAATACCACCTTCTTCCTGCAGAACGAACTGAAGGAAAAATTCCCGGATCTGGTGCTGGAAACCAATATCGGTTCCGTGCGCGACCGGGAAAGAGTGGACCAGCTCTTTGCAAAGTATAATCCCCAGGTAATTTTCCACGCGGCGGCCCACAAACACGTGCCCCTGATGGAGGATAACCCCAAGGAGGCCCTGCTGAACAACGTACTGGGCACGAAGAACGTGATCGATATGTCGGCAAAATACAAGGCCGAACATTTTATCCTGATCTCCACAGACAAAGCGGTGAACCCCACCAACGTGATGGGCGCCAGCAAACGCATGTGCGAAATGCTGATGCAGAACAAGGCCGGCGAGTGCAGCACCACCACCTTCGCGGCGGTGCGCTTCGGCAACGTGCTGGGCAGCAACGGTTCGGTAATTCCCACCTTCCGGCAGCAGATTGCCAAGGGCGGTCCTCTTACCGTGACCCATCCGGAGATCACCCGTTATTTCATGACCATTCCGGAGGCGGTGCAGCTGGTGATTCAGGCCGGCGCCATGGCCAAGGGCGGCGAGATCTTTATTCTGGACATGGGCGAACCCGTCCGGATTCTGGATCTGGCAGAAAAAATGATCAAGCTTTCCGGCTTAACTCCTTACGAGGATATTGATATTAAGATTACCGGACTGCGTCCCGGCGAAAAACTCTACGAAGAACTGCTGCTGGCAGAAGAGGGCATCCGGGAAACCGTCCACGACAAGATTTTTGTGGGACATCCCATTTCCGTAACCCCGGCCTTTAAGGACCTTTTGGATCGGGACGGCGCGCTGGAAGCGGAAATCGCTTCCGTCCGTACAAAGACCGATCTGCAGGTGAAGGACTGGGTAAAGGCTATGGTCCCCAATTACGTACAGACACCGAATACACTATGAAACGAAAGAAAACAGCGGCAGTCCTTGCTGCGGTAATCCTGGTTTTTTCCTTCTTCACGGGCTTTATTGAGCCGTCTTCGTCGGTGTGGGGCTACTCCTGCATCACCCAGGCGGAAAACTTCGGCCTGCTGAAGGACTATTCCGGACTGAATTTCGGCCCGGGAGACGTGGCGGAAAAAGAACATCTGGCCATCATGGTCTACACCGCTCTGGAACGGGGCGGCAAGCTGAAAAGCACCGAGGATTTCAGCAGCGAATACAGTGCCGCATTGTCAAAATATAAAATCTCGCCCGGCGCAAAAAAG
>JAZUDB010000202.1:0-6471 GCA_045639385.1 Anaerovoracaceae bacterium
GCGCTACCGTTCCAACTGCATCAACTGGGGCATCGTGCCCTTCACCATGGATAAAACCGAGGAATTCCGCTTTGCCGAGGGGGACTGGATGCTGGTGAAAAACCTGCGGCAGGACCTGCTGGACGGCAAGGAAGAATTCGAAGGTCAGATTTTCTCGGCGGACGGGTCGGTGCGCAGCATCCGGCTTTATTGCCGGGATCTTTCCGCAGACGACCGGCTGATTTTAACGGAAGGCTGCCTGATGAACTACTATGCGGCGGGCTTCGGCAAGGCGTAAAGAAACAGCTACGCGGCGGGCTTCGGCAAGGCGTAAATAAGCCGCTGCATCCGGTTTCCTGTCCGGGCGGCGCAATACAAAAAAGGATATATTATGGAAAAAATTCAAATGACCACCCCCATCGTGGAGATGGACGGCGACGAAATGACCAGAATCCTCTGGCAGCAGATCAAAGACAAGCTGATCCTGCCCTTTGTGGACCTGAAAACCGAATATTACGATCTGGGACTGCTTTCCCGCAATGCCACCGGCGACCGGGTCACCGTGGACGCGGCCAATGCGGCCAAGCGGCTGGGCGTGGCGGTGAAATGCGCCACCATTACCCCCAACCGGCAGCGCATGGAGGAGTACCCGGAGCTGACGCAGATGTGGAATTCCCCCAACGGCACCATCCGGGCCATCATGGGCGGCACCGTGTTCCGCACCCCCATCTGCGTGGACTTTATCAAGCCCGCGGTGCGCTTCTGGACCAAGCCCATTACCGTGGCGCGGCATGCCTACGGCGACATTTATCTGGCGGCGGACTTTAAAACCGAGGAACCCGGCAGCGCCAAGCTGGTGTTCACCGGGGTCAGCGGCGCGGTAACGGAGGCGGCGGTGCAGACGGTGGACGGCCCTGCGGTGTGGCTGGGTCAGCACAACCTGCGCAGCAGCATTGCGGACTTTGCCAAGGCCTGTTTCCGCTACGCTTACGATACAAAGCAGAGCCTGAAATTTTCCGCCAAGGACACCATTTCCAAGATTTACGACGGCGAATTCCGGGACATTTTCGACGAAGAGTACCGAAATTGGGCGGAAAAGTTTGCGGCGGCGGGTCTGCGCTACGGCTACACTTTAACCGACAGTGCGGCGGCGTCGCTGATGACCGGCGACGGCGGCTACATTCTGGCGCTGAAAAACTACGACGGCGACGTGTTCTCCGACCTGATTTCCGCGGCCTTCGGTTCCATCGCCATGATGACTTCCGTTCTGGTGACCCCCGACGGCAAGTACGAGTTCGAGGCGGCTCACGGCACCGTGACCGACCATTATTACCGCTATCAGAAGGGCGAAAAGCCTGCCACCAACCCCACGGCTACCATCTTTGCCTGGAGCGGCGCGCTCCGCAAGCGGGGCGAGCTGGACGGCATTCCGCAGCTGGGCGCGTTTGCGGACCGGCTGGAGGCGGCAACCCTGCAAACCCTGGCAGAAGGCTACCTGTCCGAGGACCTGCTGCTTGCGGCGGAGCCCGGCTTTGAGGGCCGGAAGGCTTCCTTCGAGGAAATCCTGGACAAAATCGCAGAAAAACTGCAGGTTTGCGGGTTTTAGAAGCGGTTCTTTGTCAAGATAGCGGACATTGATTTTGTAATAAGTCAGTTGAATAAGGAAACTCCCCCACATAAGTCAGTTGAATAAGGAAGTTCCCTCAAATAAGTCAGTTGAATAAGAGAAACTCCCCCCGCGCAATGTTAAAACAGGGCGATTTGGGGGAGTTTTGTAATTTGGGACCTGGAAAATGGTGTTTGGACCTTTGAAATATTCCAATTTTATATTTTTGGTCATTTGGGACCGTTTTTTAATGCTTTTTTCTGCAAAAAAAGTCCCCGTGCACGGTTATGGAACATTTGGGACCGTTTCATAGGTCCCAAATGCCAAAAATTACGCAAAAAGGAAATTTCGCAGGTCTCAGAAGGGGAAAAACAGGTCCCAATTGCCAAAAATTACGCAAAAAGGCAGTTTTGTAAGTCTTAAAAGATGAAAAACAGGTCCCAATGACGCAAAACTGCACAAATGGGCAATTTCGGGAAATTCTGAAATATTAGTAGCCCGCTGGCTGCAGAATGGGATATAATACAAGCGAACCGCCCGGGGATTTTCCCTGAGCGGTCGCGGCACGTTACAGAGAAATACGAACACTTTTATGGCAGGAATTACAGACAACAAACAGGCAATTCTGATTGCAAGAATGGCAGAGCGGGCGGCGCAGACCCTGACGGAAGTCCCCACGGCGGTGGCGGCAAGGCGTCTGGCCACGGATCTGGCTTTCTATTCTCATAAAAAAATATACGTACTCCCCGAAGACGAGGGCGAGACTTTCCGTTACGAAGCCAAGAGCCGCGGTGCCGACGCCCAGCGCCTGGCATGCTTCAGCGCTTTGGCCAAAGGGGAAGAACTGATCGTGGTGGCGCCCACCAGCGCTCTGGATGCGCAGCTTCCGGATTTCGAGGAGTTCCGCGCCCACGCCTTTACTCTGAAGGTGGGCGGAACCGCCGGCCGGGACCGGATCATTGCGGATCTGGCAGCCATGGGCTACGAGCGTATGCCTTCCTGCGAGGCCTTCGGCCAGTTCGCGGTGCGGGGCGACATCATTGACATTTTCGGACCGGGCATGGATTACCCGGTGCGCGTGGAGCTTTTCGACGAAGACATCGACTCCATCCGCAGCTACGACCCCTTTACCCAGCGTTCCGTGGAGAATCTGCAGGAAGTGACCGTCAGCCGCACCCGGCTGGAGGACACAGACCGCAACACGGCCCATCTTCTGGACTATTTCGGCGAAGACGCTCTGATCCTGCGCAAAGAAGCGGATCTGGACGGGGAAATGCTCCGTCCGGCGCCGGTGTACATGGGTCACATGGAAATGCTGGCGGCGGATCTGAAAAAATATCTGGAGCGGGGCTACGCCGTTCATCTGGTCTGCTCCACGGCGGACCGGCTGGTGAACCTGCGGGACTTCCTGGACCGCAGCGGCCTGGAGAAGGTGAGCCTGGAAGACGGCGTACTGATTTCCGGTGTGGAACTTCCGGAAGAAAAACTGCTGTACCTGTCCGAAAACGATATCTTTAACTCCTCCAAGCGGGCCCGGCGGAAAAAGAGTCACGCAGGGGTGCCCATCAAGGCCTTTACGGACATTCAGCCCGGCGACTACGTGGTGCACGAAATGCACGGCATCGGGCAGTTCACCGGCGTGGTCAAGATGACCGTGGACGGGTCCACCCGGGACTATCTGAAGATTCAGTACGCGGGCAAAGACGTGCTTTACGTGCCCGTGGACCAGATGGAGAACATCCAGAAATACATGGGCAGCGAAGGCGTGGCGCCCCGGATTTCCAAGCTTTCCGGCGGCGACTGGCAGCAGGTGAAGGCCCGGGCCAAGGAGAGCATCCGCGAGATGGCGGAGGAGTTCCTGAAGGCTGCGGCCAAGCGCGCGGCGGCCCCCGGTTTTGCCTTTGCCCCCGACAGCAGCTGGCAGCGGGAGTTCGAGGATGCCTTCCCCTACGTGGAGACCGAGGATCAGCTGCGCTGCATTGAAGAAATCAAAAAGGATATGCAAAGCCCCAAGACCATGGACCGGCTGCTCTGCGGCGACGTAGGCTACGGCAAGACCGAGGTGGCGGCCCGGGCAATTTTCAAGTGCCTGGAGCAGGGCAAACAGGCGGCGGTTCTGGTGCCGACCACCATTCTGGCCAACCAGCACTACCACACTTTCCTGGACCGCATGGCGGGCTATCCCTTCAATATCGACATGCTCTGCCGCTTCCGCGACGACAAAGAGCAGAAAGCAATCATCAATAAACTGGCGGCGGGCGAGCTGGACCTGGTGGTGGGTACCCACCGGCTGCTTTCCAAGGACGTGCGTTTTAAGGACCTGGGTCTTCTGGTGGTGGACGAGGAGCAGCGCTTCGGCGTGGAGCACAAAGAAGCCATCAAGCGCCTGAAAGAAAGCGTAGACGTGCTGACCCTTTCGGCCACCCCCATTCCCCGCACCCTGCACATGAGTCTAATCGGGGTGCGCGACATGTCCGTGATTGAGCAGCCCCCGGAGGACCGCTATCCGGTGCAGACCTACGTGATGGAGCAGGACGACGAGCTCATCGCCAACGCCATCAAGCGGGAGCTTTCCCGGGGCGGCCAGGTATACGTGGTATACAACAGGGTCCGTGGCATTCAGTCCGTGGCCCGTCACATCAGGGAACTGGTGCCGGAGGCTTCCATCGGCATCGGTCACGGTCAGATGGGCGAGCAGGAGCTGGAAGATATCATGATGGATTTTACCGACGGCAAGCTGGACATTCTGCTGGCCACCACCATCATCGAATCCGGCCTGGACATTCCCAACGTAAACACGCTGATCGTGCTGGACGCGGACCGCTTCGGTCTGGCCCAGCTCTATCAGCTGCGGGGCAGAGTGGGCCGCAGCAACCGCATGGCCTACGCCTACCTCTTCTATAAAAAGGACAAGCAGCTTTCGGAGCTGGCGGAAAAGCGCCTGCGGGCCATCCGCGAATTCACCGAGTTCGGCAGCGGTTTCCGGGTGGCCATGCGCGACCTGGAGCTGCGGGGCGCCGGCAATCTGCTGGGCGTGGAGCAGTCGGGTCACATGATCTCCATCGGCTACGAGCTGTACTGCAAGCTGGTGGAAGAAGCCGTGGCGGAGCTGACGGGACAGGCTCCGGAGGAAAAGCCCCTGGAGGCCGATACCCAGATCGAACTGGGCGTGTCCGCCTACCTGCCCGAAACCTACGTGTCCGACGAAATCACCCGGCTGGAGATGTACAAGAAGATTTCTTCCATCTGCTCCGACGAAGACCGGGACGAGATCCTGGACGAGCTTTTAGACCGTTTCGGCGACCCGCCGCAGACCGCGGAGAACCTGATGGACGTGGCTTTCCTGCGCAATCTGGCCAGCCGCTGCGGCATTGCCCGCATTGCCAAGCAGCAGAACAAAGCCGTGTTCCTGTTCGAGGAGCACAGCCTGCTGACCCCGGACCGCATGGCAAAACTGATGGACGCCTACGGCCTGCGCCTGACCGTGTACGGCGGCGTGGAGCCCCGCATTGCCCTGCATATCGGCAGCGGCAGCGCCCTGGGCGAAGCCCTGAAATTCGTGCGGGTACTGCTGGGCGTGTAAAAAACCTGCTATAATAATTAGGAAACCTGTCTTTGGGCGAACGGGACAGAGCTCAGCTATGAAAAAGAAAGGGAGAAAAGGGATATGAAAGAGAAAGGAAAAAAGGGGATAGGGTGCGCAACAGTCCTGATACTTCTGCCGATTCCGGGCATGATTATTTATGGACTTGTGTCAGACAACTTTGATTTCGCGCACGGGTTTGTATACGGGTGCATTGTGTCGCTTGTGTTTTTGATTTTCACTGTTATTTCTGCTATCAAAAGCAGGGTAAGCGATAGAAAAGCAAGAAAAGCCGCAGAGCGTGCAGCGAAAAATGCGCCCGCTGCATCTGTTCAGATGCCTGCAAAAAGCACATCGCAGGCAGCCGCGCATCAGGCGGTCGAATCGGTGTCGCAGACGGTTTACATAAAAGCTCCGGACAGAAAAGGAGAAGGAAGAATTGTTCTTCCGGAGGCCCAGAGAAAGCTCCTGATTCAGCAGCTTCGCAGGATCTCTATGCTGGTGCTTTGCCTTGCACTCATTTCGATGTATTCTGTCCCGTCTTTTGCCGCCCAGTCGGTTGACAATCCACCCGATAGTGCAGATGTTGCAGCAGTTGAAGATGAGGATACCACGGAATATGAGCAGTATAACAGCATCCGGTTTGCTTACTGGGGATACTGGATTACGACAGAGGCAACCACCTTTGTTCCGGAAATCGTGGATGCGAAAGAGTATACCGATAAAGACGGCATGCATGTCTACCACAGAATCCTTCACTACGATGCCCAGGACAAAGACAGGCTGATCGGAGTGTATTTTACAGTCGGAGGCTATGCGCCCGGATCCGTGGGCGGAGAAGGAATTTTCCAGGAATGTATACAGTATCAAGGCGATAAAGAGATCTCCCGAGAAAAGGATTATGCGCTGTTCGGGGATGAACGATTTTCAGTAGGAAAAACGTTTACCATATCGAAAGACAGTACAGGTGAAAAGCTCATTACAGAAATCAAATCAAGCGAGGGCGACATGGTCATTCTCGAACTGGTGATCGGGGAAGTTCCGGGCGCCGGAGAGATCGGTGATGGCGTATCCTCTTCCGATGCGGAAGGGACAGGAGAAAAGGAAGACGTTTCCGAGACAGTGATCCAAGTCGATGCGTCGGATGATAAGGGCGAAATGCCCGGCTTTGTGCATCCTGCCGCAGTCGCCGCAGCGGTCCTGCTGGGCGGGGGTGCGATCAACAAAAAAGGCAAAAAGAAAAAGGCCGCGAAGAAGGAGCAGGCAGAGGAATCAGAAGAGTCCGAAGAGGAAGAGGAAGAAG
>JAZUDB010000203.1:0-11391 GCA_045639385.1 Anaerovoracaceae bacterium
GCGCTGACCGGGCTGAACAATCACGGCACCCGCAAGGTGGAGCGCTTTTATGCAGCCTTCCCCGGGGAGCGGATTGAAAACTTCTATTCAGACAAGCACACCGATGACCCCCTGGCCGCCGAGGCGGAGCACGCCTACCTGGCCATTCACGGAAAGATCAGCGACTGGAAATAAGAAAAACGACCGGGATTTCGGTCGTTTTTTGTTTGGCTAAGCCTTTTTTTGCGGGGTCACCCGAACGGTCAAAATCTGCAAAATGGGACCATGTCGGAGCCGTCTTTGTCATCGGGACTTTGCACAAATAGCTGAAATTGGGATTTTGGGACCAAATTTGAGCCGTATCTTACAGAAAAAAATCTATAAATGTGGTCCCAATCCTGAACATTCAATGATTGGGACCGTTGGCACTGCAAAATATTGTTACTTAAATGGTCCCAAACGCTTGTTTTTGAAGCAAAGTACAGATATTTGAACGAAAACACAAAGGTAAACAAAAAGGCAGAAAGACCCGTTCGGGAATTTCTGCCTTGCCTTATGGTTTATTTCTTGTCTACTTACGGTTTTCCGGCCGGCCGCAGGAGACTTACTTATGATATTTTTCTCCGGCGTTGATTTTGAAGCTGCGGTAGACCTGCTCCAGCAGGATCACCCGCATGAGCTGATGGGGGAAGGTGAAGTCCGAGAAGGACAGCCGCAGGTCTGCAGCCCGGCGCACGTCATCGTTAAAACCGTTGGAGCCGCCGATGATAAAGCAGATGTCGGATTTGCCGCTCAGGGCCAGTTCGGAGATTTTTCCGGCCAGTCCCTCGGAAGAAAAGCGCTTGCCGCCCACGTCCAGGGCAATCACATAGGCACCCTTTGGGATGCGTTCCAGAATGGCGGCGCTTTCTTCGTCCTTGCTGTCGGATTTGCTTTCGGACAGCTCGGTCACCGTAAATTTGCAGAAGCGGGTCAGCCTCTTTAAGTATTCGGCGCAGGCGTCCTGCCAGTATTTTTCTTTCAGTTTTCCGATGCAGATCAGCTGAATGTTCATGGTGGGTTCTCCGGTGGATCAGGATTTGCCGGAGCTGCGCTGCAGCCGGCATTTCGTCTTTTTCTTCGTCCATTATATCATAAAGCTGCCCGCCGGCAGTAAAAATATGGTATGATAAAATGTGGAAAAGCGTTTCCGGAATCCTGCGGGATAACAAGGTCCGGCGGAAATTTTCGGAAGACGACGGCTTTTCCGCAGCGAGGAATGCAGATGAAGAACGTTCTTTCAGTGGACAATATGCGCAAAAGCGACGCCTATACCATCGCCAATTTTACTTCCGGCCGGGAGCTGATGCGCCGGGCCGGGGCCGCGATTTACCATATGGTGCCTCAGTGGGAAGAGCCTGTGGCGATTCTCTGCGGCAGCGGCAACAATGCGGGGGACGGCTATGTGCTGGCAAAACTGCTGCACGACAGCGGCAAAAAGGTGGAGCTGATTCTGGGAGAACAAAAATTTTCCGAGGACGGCCGTTACTATTACGACATATGCATGGAGGCGGGCATTCCGGCTTCCTTCTGGCCTTACTGCGCCGGTCTGGAAGACTTCGGCACCATTGTGGACTGCCTTTTCGGCACCGGTTTCCGGGGCGTCCCCAAGGAGCCTTACAGGGGCATGATCGAGGCGGTCAACGCTGCCCGGGAAAAGACGGTCCGGGCAGGCGCTCTTTGGGAAAAAGCCCAGCAAACTGCCATTTTTAAACGGTTTGCCCCCGGCAGGCGTCCCTATGTGGTAAGCGTGGACATCAACAGCGGCCTGAACGGGAACAACGGTCTGGGCGAGATTTTCGTCCGCTCGGATCTGACGGTTTCCATCGGCGGCTACAAACCGGGTCACTTCTTAAACAAGGCGAAAGACGCCATGCTGCGGAAGGAGAACGCGGATATTCTGATCCAGCCCCTGGAGCGGGTTTATCATCTGGTGGAGGAAGAGGACGCGGCGGCATGCCTTCCGCCCCGGGCAAATTTCTCCAATAAAGGCGACTACGGATATATCGCCCTGGTGGGCGGTTCCCTGGAATACAGCGGGGCCATTCGTCTGGCGGCCATGGCCAACTGCGCCATGCGGGCAGGTGCCGGTGTGGTGAGCGTGGCGGTGCCCCGGAGCATTGCGCCTCTGATTTCCGAAAATACGCTGGAATGCACGGTGTTCCCCCTAAGCGACCGGGAGGGCGAAGTGCAGTTCTGCGCGGAGGAGCTGGACCGGCTCTGCAGCCGGTACCGGGTCATTGCCATAGGCATGGGCATCGGCAATACGCCGGAAACCGAAAAGTGCCTGCAGTATCTGCTGACCCACTACGAGGGCATTCTGCTGATCGATGCTGACGGCCTGTCGGCCCTGGCAAAAACACCCCTAGAGCAGATCCTGGCAGCTAAGGCGAAGCTGGTGCTGACGCCCCACGTAAAAGAATTTTCACGGCTGGCGGACTGCACGGTTTCCGATGTGCAGGAAAAGCCCATCGAATCTGCGGAGGCGCTGGCGGCGGCACTGAAGGCAGTGGTGCTTCTGAAGGGTCCCACCACCGTGGTGACCGACGGCAGGGAAACGCTGCTGGTGGACCGGGGCTGCCCGGGCATGGCCACAGCGGGCTCCGGTGACGTGCTTTCCGGTATTCTTGCGGCGGTTCTGGGCTGTAATGCGGACAATCTGCTGATGGCAGCAGCGGCGGGCGCCTGGATCAACGGGCGGGCCGGAGAGCTGGCGCAGGCCGAAAACGGTGCGGTTTCCATGCTTGCTTCCGATACCGCGGCAGCCATCCGGGAACTGACGCTTGGTGTATAAATCGGCCATCCGGGAACTGATTCATCCGGCAGAAGAATAGCATATTACTTTTTGGAATAATAAACTTTTCGGCGGTACAACTCCGCCGTATCTGTATCTTGTATTTCAATTTTTCATAAGTATATAATTAGTTGAATAAGTTTGTGTGTTAGTGGAAGAAGGTTTTATCCATGTACAAAATCGTTAAGAAAAAAGTGTTGAACCCGACAGTAACACTGATGGAGGTAGAAGCTCCGTTTGTTGCCAGAAAGGCAGAGCCGGGACAGTTCATTATCCTTCGCGTCAACGAAGAGGGCGAAAGAATTCCGCTTACCGTTGCAGGATATGACAGAGAAAAGGGCACCGTTACAATCATTTTCCAGATTGTAGGCGCTACCACGGAAATCCTCAATCACAAAGAAGAGGGCGAATATATTCAGGACTTCGTAGGCCCGCTGGGAAGACCCTCCGAATGCGAAGGCTTTAAGAAGGTCTGCGTTGTGGGCGGCGGCGTAGGAAACGCCATTGCACTCCCCACAGCCCAGAAGCTTCACGCCAACGGCACGGAAGTTACGTCCATCATCGGATTCCGCAACAAGGACCTGGTCATCCTGGAAGATGAATTCAAGGCCTGCTCTGATCGTTTCTTCATGATGACAGACGACGGCTCCTACGGCACCAAGGGCAACGTTACCGCCCCGCTGAAGGAAATGCTGGAAGCCGGCGAAACCTTTGACGAAGTCATCGCCATCGGACCGCTGATCATGATGAAGTTCGTCTGCCTGCTCACCAAAGAATACAACATCCCCACCGTGGTCTCCATGAACCCGATTATGATCGACGGTACCGGCATGTGCGGCGGCTGCAGACTGACCGTAGGCGGCGAAACCAAGTTCGCCTGTGTTGACGGACCGGACTTCGACGGACATCTGGTAGATTTCGACGAAGCCATGGACAGAGGCACCATGTACAGAGAATTCGAAAAACATGCATATGACGAGGCGTGCAACCTCTTTAAGAAGGAGGCAAAGTAGATGTTTAACCTTTCTTTTGATAAGAACCCCATGCCCTCCCAGGAACCCGACGTAAGAAACAAGAACTTTAAGGAAGTTGCTCTGGGATATACCAAGGAAATCGCACTGGACGAAGCTGCCAGATGCGCAGACTGCGCAAACCCGGAATGCGTAAAGGGATGCCCGGTAGGCATTCAGATTCCGAAATTCATCGCAAAGATCCGTGAAGAAGATTTTGAAGGCGCCTATCAGGTAATTTCTCAGGACAGCGCACTGCCCGCAGTATGCGGCAGAGTATGCCCCCAGGAAAGCCAGTGTGAAGGCAGATGCGCCCGCGGCTTTAACGGCGATTCCGTCGGCATCGGCAGACTGGAAAGATTTGTTGCGGACTGGCATAACGAACATGCAACCGCAGCTCCGGAAAAACCGGCACCCAACGGTCACCGGGTAGCAGTTATCGGCTCCGGTCCTTCCGGACTGACCTGCGCAGGCGACCTGGCCAGAAAGGGCTATGACGTCACCATTTTCGAAGCACTGCACACCGCAGGCGGCGTACTGGTTTACGGTATTCCGGAATTCCGTCTTCCCAAGGCCATCGTAGCCAAGGAAGTGGAAGGTCTGAAGGCGCTGGGCGTAAAGGTGGAAACCAACGTGGTCATCGGCAAGTCCATTACCATCGATGAACTCTTCGGCGAATTCGGCTTCGAAGCCATTTATATCGGCTCTGGCGCAGGACTCCCCATGTTTATGAATATTCCGGGCGAAAACCTGAAGGGCGTATTCTCCGCCAATGAAATCCTTACCAGAACCAACCTGATGAAGGCCTACAAGGAAGGAAGCCCCACACCGATCAAGCAGAACAAGAACGTAATCGTCGTGGGCGGCGGCAACGTTGCCATGGACGCTGCCAGATGCGCAAAGCGTCTGGGCGCAGAGAACGTTTACGTGGTATACAGAAGAGGCATGGAAGAACTGCCTGCCAGAAGAGAAGAAGTGGAACACGCCATCGAAGAAGGCGTCATCTTTAAGCTTCTCAACAATCCGGTGGAAATTCTGGGCGGAGAAGACGGCTTTGTAAAGGCTGTCCGCTGCATCCGCATGGAACTGGGCGAACCGGACGCATCCGGCAGAAGACGTCCGATTGAAGTTCCCGGATCCGAATTCGAGATCGAGGCAGACTGCGTAATCATGTCTCTGGGCACCTCCCCGAACCCGCTCTTAAAGCAGACCACGGAAGGCCTCGACACCAACAAGAAGGGCTGCATCGTTGCAGACGAAACCGGAAAGACCAGTCTGGACCACGTGTACGCCGGCGGCGACGCAGTAACCGGCGCAGCAACCGTAATCCTGGCCATGGGCGCAGGCAAAGCTGCCGCAAAGGCCATCGACGCCGATCTGAGCAAGTAAAAGAAGGAAAATATGAACGGAGACCTGTGGGTCTCCGTTTTTCTGTATTAAGAATCCCCACATTTTGCCGAAAAACGGCAGACTGTGGGGATATTATTTCTCGCTCTCGCAAAATGAGCTGGCGGACATTCCCCACATTTCGGTCAAAACAAGCCCTGTGGGGGGACTTTTATTTTCATTTTACGGAAATATTTTCCCCACACTTTGGCTATTACATGCGAATTGCGGGGCATTGCTTCTTGAACAAACGCCCGGAAACGGCATAAAAATCCCCACACATGTACGAAATGTACTGAAGTGTGGGGAAAATACAGTCAAAAGAAAGAATTTTTTGAACGTTACAAAAACTTCTCCCGTACCTTGTTCCAGAAGCTGTAGCTGGGCAGGCGGACAATGCGGATTTCGTCCGGCGAGAGCTCCACGGTAATTTTGCGGATGTCGGTAAAGAGCTTGTCCTTGCCGTCGACAATTACCAGCGCGTCGGTATCGCCGTCGGGGGTGATCACAATTTTTTCGCTGTCCGGCAGCAGCAGGCTGGAAGTAAAGCTGCGGAATGCCACGTTGGACACCGGTGCCAGGGGCGTGATCTGCAGCAGGTTCAGCCGGGGGTCTACGATGCCGCCGCCCAGAGAATAGTTGTAGGCGGTGCTTCCGGCGGAGGAGGCAATCAGAATGCCGTCACCGCTGAAATTCTCGATGTAGCTGCCGCCGATGGAGAGGTTCAGATGAATCAGGCTGGTACCGTTCTGCCGGATCAGTACGTCGTTGATGGCCGGGTCCAGCTCCAGTGTTTCGCTGCCGTTTTCCACCAGGGTGCGGATGGTGCGGTAGCTTTGAATTTCGTAGTTCCCGCTGAGCCAGGTTTCCGCGGCCAGCTCCAGTTCACCGGCGGAAAACTCCTGGAAAAAGCCCAGGTGACCCGTGTTGATGCCCAGGAACGGAATGCTTCGGAAATTTGCGGCTTTGGCGGCCTGCAGGAAGGTTCCGTCTCCTCCCACAGAGACGACCAGATCGGTTTCGCCGGTGCATTGGTCTAGAATTTTGCAGCCTTTTTCCTGCAGAATCTGTCCGATTTTCCGGGCGGTTTCTTCGGATTCCGGCTGATTGTTTTTGTAAATAAATACCGTCTTCATAATGACACCATTATATCACAGAAGATTCACCTATTTTAAGAGACAAATGCGCATAAAAAGTACCCAAAACATTTAAATCTGTTATATAATAAATTGATTTAGTGTGATTATTTTTTTTAGATGGAGGTATCTAAGATGGACGAAAATAAAGAATTAGAACTGGTTTTAGACGGCGTGGAAAGAGAAGTTGCCGCAACCGCAACTGAACTTGTCGTAGAAGACGCACCCAAGTACATGCAGGACGTACAGCTCACCGAAGCTGAGAGACAGATGGTAACGGATTTCTCTCAGAAGATCGACCTGAACGATACCAACATCGTTCTGGCATACGGTTCTTCCTGCCAGAAGAAGATTGCGGAATTCTCCGACAACGCACTGGAAGGCGTTAAGACCAAGGATCTGGACGAAGTGGGCGGCATGATTACCAGCCTGGTCACAGAACTGAAGGGCTTTGACGTAGACGAAGAAGCTAAGGGCCTGAAGGCGCTGTTCAAGAAGAAGTCCAACAAGCTTACCGCTCTGGTAAACAAGTTCGACTCCGCAGAAGACAACGTAAACAAGATCGTGGTCAATCTGGAAGGTCATCAGGATCAGCTGACCAAGGACATCGTTATGCTGGACGAAATGTACGGTGTAAACCTGGATTACTTCAAGGAACTGACCATGTACATCATCGCCGGCAAGGAAAAGCTGGAACTGGAAAGAAATACAACCCTGGCCGACCTGCAGAAGAAGGCAGAAGAATCCGGACTGGCAGAAGATGCACAGGCCGCTTCCGACTTTGCCGCACAGTGCGACCGCTTCGAAAAGAAGCTGGCTGACCTGGAAACCACCAGAACCATCAGCGTGCAGATGGCACCGCAGATCCGTCTGATCCAGAACAGCGACACCCTGATGGTAGAAAAGATCCAGACCACCATCAACAACACCATTCCGCTCTGGAAGAACCAGATGGTACTGGCACTGGGCCTGGCTCACTCCGAACAGGCGGTAGCAGCACAGCAGGCTGTCAGCGAACTGACCAACGAACTCTTAAAGAAGAACGCGGAAAAGGTTCACCAGGGTGCTGTGGCCATCGCAAAGGAAAGCGAACGCGGCATTGTGGATCTGGAAACCATTCAGTACACCAACGAGCAGCTCATTACAACTCTTGACGAAGTGCTGGCCATCCAGCAGGAAGGCCACGCAAAGCGCGTAGAAGCGGAAAGCGAGCTGGCAAGAATCGAGACAGAACTGAAGGAAAAGCTTCTGGAAATGTCTCAGGTAAAAGAATAAAGAGGATATTCCATGAATAACGGAGCAAAGAAGTCAGGCCTCTTCGGCCTGCTGGCAGTAATTGTCGCATTTATCATTTTAAAGAATCTGATTCCGGCACTGGCGGTTTTATCCTTCTGGGTGATCCGTCTGGCTATCGTCGGCTTTGTGATTCTGCTGGTGGCCATCATCATCAGCGGTATAAAGAGCGGAAGCAAGGAAGACCCCACCGTCAGCTCCTCTTCCCAGAGTGCGGATGCCGCAGCGCGTGCACTGACCTCCGAAGAGCGTCAGGCACTCAACGAAGCAAACTCTCTGCTGGTGCAGATCAAGACCGCCGTGGCCAAGGTGCGCGACAATGATATTCGCAGAAAAACCGCAGATATCTGCACCGTGGCGGACAACATCCTGAAGGTTCTGAAGAAGAACCCGGATGCCATTCACCCGACCCGCAGAGTCATGAACTATTATCTGCCGACTCTCAAGGAAATCATCGACAAATATTACAAATTGGAGCAGAGCGGCACCGGCCTTTCCGATATGCCGGAAAAGGTAAAGACCCATCTGGACGAAATCAAGGGCGCTCTGGGCAAGCAGTACGACAATCTCTTCGACGGAACCAAGCTGGATCTTACCGTAGATATGAAGGCCCTGAGCGTGTCCTTTAAGAGAGACGGCCTGGTAGACGAGGACTTCGATCCCATGAAGAGCTTGGAAGAACTGACCACACCAGTAACGGAGGTTAAAGAATAAAGAATGCCGCGCGGTGTATCGGGCCCCAAGGGCTTTTTAACCGAAGAAGAACAAAATAATAAACCACAGGTGAGCAAGGAACTGATAGCTCGGATTCTTTCCTATCTGAAGCCCTATTGGTTCCAGTTCACCCTGGTGTTTATCACAATTCTGCTGTCTTCGGTGGTGGGACTTCTTCCTTCCATCATAACGGGCAAAATTGTAGACGAAGCGATCGTGGGCACAGACCTGAAGCTTCTCATCCGCCTGCTGATCATGGCCTTCCTGGCCATGACCCTGTCCCAGGTGGTGGGGGTGGTGGAAAGCTACATCAACTCCTGGATTTCCCAGCGCATCATCTTCGACATGAAGAACCAGATGTACGACCATCTGCAGCACATGCCCCACAGCTTCTTTACCTCGGAAAAACAGGGTGACATCGTTACCAGAATGAACTCGGATATCTCCGGTGTGTCTTCGGTAATTTCCGGCACCCTTTCCAGTATCGTGAGCAACATTGCAACCGTTGCCACAACCCTTTTCGCCCTTCTTTCCATGAGCTGGAAGCTGGCTCTGGTGGGAATCGTGGTCATTCCGCTGCTGATTCTCCCCACCCGCTCCGTGGGCAAAACCCGCTGGCAGATGCTCAAGGATAAGCAGGCGAAAAACGACGAAATGAACCAGCTGATCAACGAGACCCTTTCCGTGTCCGGATCCATGCTGGTCAAGCTCTTCACCAGAGAAGAAAAGGAATACAAGCGCTTCGTAGACCTGAACGAAGAGGTGACCCAGATGTCCCTGAAAGAGGCCAGAAGCGGTCAGTGGTTCCGGGTGGTCATGGGCATGTTTACCCAGATCGGCCCGCTGCTGATCTACTTCGCCGGCGGATATCTGATCATTACCCACATGGACACCGCGCTGTCCGTGGGTACCATCACCGCCACCGTGGCGCTGGTCAACCGGCTGTACCGTCCGGTGGAATCGCTGCTCAATCTGGGTGTGGACTTCACCCGGTCTCTGGCACTGTTCACCAGAATCTTCGATTACTTCGATATGAAGAGCGATATCGAGAACCCCGAAAACGGTCAGAAACCGGACGTGGACAAGCAGGATATCGTGTACGAACACGTAAAGTTTGCCTACGATTCCGAGAAGGAAATCTTAAAGGACGTGAACTTCACGGTTCCCGGCGGCAAGATGTACGCCATCGTGGGACCCTCCGGTTCCGGAAAATCCACCGTGGTCAACCTGATCCCCCGTCTCTACGACGTGACGGGCGGCAGCGTTAAGATTGCGGGTGTGGACGTCCGGGACTTCGATCTTTACTACCTGCGCAGCTGCATCGGCGTGGTCACCCAGGAAACCTACCTGTTCAACGGAACCATCCGGGAAAACCTGCTCTACGCCAAGGATGACGCCACCCAGGAAGAGATCGAAAGAGCCTGCAAGATTGCAAATATTCACACCTTTATCGTAAACCAGCCCGACGGCTACAACACCATGGTGGGCAACCGGGGCTTAAAGCTTTCCGGCGGCGAAAAGCAGAGAATCTCCATCGCCCGGGTCATCTTAAAGAACCCGCAGATTCTGATTCTGGACGAAGCCACCTCGGCGCTGGACTCCATCTCCGAAAACTCCATCCAGGACGCTTTGGAGAAGATGATGGAGGGACGCACCAGCATCGTGATTGCCCACAGACTGTCCACGATTCTGAAGGCGGACAGCATCATGGTGGTGAAGGACGGTGTGATTTCCGAGCAGGGCACCCACGAGGAACTGCTGGAAAAGGGCGGCACCTACAAAGAACTCTACGAGACTCAGTTCCGGGTAATCCTGGACGAGGCCGGCGCAGGAAAATAAGTTAAAAGCAGGCAGCAATGCCGATTCTCAATACTCAATACCCAATACAAAATTCGGAGGAAAAAATGGACATTTCTGAATTATTAACCAGTGCGCTGCTTTCCGGCGACACAGTATCTAAAGTTGCAAAAGCCACCGACATCGATCAGGAGGAAACCAGAGGCATTATCAGTGCCGCAGCTCCCGCGCTCTTAAGCTCCATGCTGGGCGGCGGACAGCAGCAGTCTTCCGGCAGCGGCCTTCTTGGTGCACTTCTGGGCGGCGGACAGCAGGCACAGCCGCAGCAGGCAGCAGGCGGAGACCTTCTCAGCGCACTCCTGGGCGGCGGACAGCAGGCACAGCCGCAGCAGCAGGCAGCAGGCGGAGATCTTCTCAGCGCGCTTCTGGGCGGCGGACAGCCGCAGCCTCAGCAGCAGGCCATGGGCGGTGATCTTCTCAGTGCAATTCTGGGCGGCGGACAGCAGGCACAGCAGCCGCAGCAGGCGGATCTTCTCAGCGCACTTCTGGGCGGCGGACAGAAACCGCAGCAGCAGACCACGAATGCGAACCTTTTAGGCGCACTTCTCGGACAGCAGCAGCAATCTTCCAGCAACGGTTTTCTGGGCTCTTTGATGGGCGGCCTGGCAGCACAGGATGACGACGATGACGATGATTACGATGCGGAAGAAGAAGCAGAGCAGAACTCTCTGCTCACATCCCTTCTGGGCAACGGCGGAACCACATCTCTGATGGATCAGATTGCCGGCAAGGTCAACGTAGACAAGAAGACAATCAGCAAGGTTCTGGTAGTTCTTGCTCCGATCCTTCTCAAGAAGGTGGGCAAGCTGATCAGCACCGATACTTCCAAGCCGGAAACCAGCTCTTCCAAGAAAAAGAAGAAGCAGGAAGAAGAGCAGGATCTTACCGGAGATCTTCTGGGTGCACTGCTTGGCGGCGGAAACAGCAAGAAGAATGACAACAGCGACGCCATGGCAGCTCTGGTAACCGGTCTGGTAACCACCGCTGCGGCAAGTGCGGCAAAGAAGAAGACCGGCAGCACCGCAAAGAAGCCCGCCACTTCCACCGCAAAGAAGCCTGCCACAACAAGCAAACCGGCAACCACAAGCACCGGAAAGAAGACCACCAACAAGAAGATCACAAAGGTCGACTAAATTATAAGGAGAAAAACAATGGCTGAAGAAAAGAAAACAACCACCAAGAA
>JAZUDB010000204.1:0-23725 GCA_045639385.1 Anaerovoracaceae bacterium
GGCTTTGCGGCTGCGGAAAAACAGGCGGCGTCTCCAACGAGGAAATATTCCGGGATGCCCGGGTCATCCGGCTGGACGGCGTGCCTGGGCAGCTGGATGGGGTTCCCGCGGAAGAATTTGATTACACCTGGCACTGCGACCCTTCGGCGGTGCACGACCAGGTGAAAAACGCCCCGGCGGAGTATTACACCGGCACCAAGCCGGAAACCGACGCGGCGGTATACGTCGACAGCGAGCTGTATTACTATCCGCTGCTGGAAGAATCCGGATTCCGTCTGGTAAACTACGACGGCGAGCAGGAATGGGCCTACTACTATACGGCGGAAGGCCTGGAAAACTACATTTTTGCCACGCTGCCCTGGCAGGGAAACGCGCTGCCCGCGCAGATGATGCACAGCCAGGACGAGGCGGCGGAAAACCGGGTTCTGCACATTACCAAGGCCGGAAAGTACGTGCTGGAAGGCAATTGGCAGGGTCAGATCCGGGTGGAACTGGGGGACGCGGATGACTGCTTTGCGGACGAGAGCGCCAAGGTGGAAATCATCCTGAACGGAGTGACCATCGACTGCTCTGCGGCGCCGGGCCTGCTCTTTGCCAGTGCCTACGAATGCGACAACGGCTGGGAAGACCGGACGGAATACACCGCAGATCAGGATCTGTCTGCGGCAGGAGTGACGGTGTGGATTGCGGACGGCACCGAAAATACGGTGAGCGGCTGCAACGTGTACCGCATGCTGAAGACCAAGTACAAGGACGAAAATTCTGCAGAGGAAGTGAAGGTCCAGAAGAAGCAGCGCAAGCTGGACGCAGCCTTTTACTCCTGCGTCAGCATGGTGATCTGCGGCGGCGAAAAGGGGGACGGCACCCTGACGGTGAACTCTTCCTTCGAAGGGCTGGACAGCGAACTGCATCTGTGCTTCCGCGGCGGAAATATTACGATAAACTCCCAGGATGACGGCATTAACGTGAACGAAGACGGGGTCTCCTCGGTGATGTTCGAGGGCGGTATCATTACTCTGAACGCCGGCCTGGGCGCAGAGGGGGACGGGGTGGATTCCAACGGCTTTATTGTGCTGCGCGGCGGCACCTTGAACGTAAACAACGTGACCCCGCCGGACAGCGCGCTGGATTCGGACCAGGGCATCTACTATAACGGCGGCACGGTGGTGATCGACGGACAGACCCAGAACTACGAAAAGGGCTCTGTGTTTAAGGAAAGCGGCCGCACCGGCGGCCCCGGCGGACCGGGAGAGATGGGCCCCGGCGGGCCGGGAGAAATGCCGGAACCTCCGGAAGGCAAACCGGGCGAGGGCGATTTCGGCCCCGGCGGGCCGGGTGAAAACCCGCAGCCTCCGGAAGGCAAACCGGGGCAGCCGGGTGAAATGCCGGAGCCGCCGGAGGGAAAACCGGGGCAGGGCGGTCCCGGAGGTCAGCCGTCGGGAAGTCAACCGGGGGAAAATGGGGCAAATGGTCCCATTTCGTAAAAATCAGTGAAAATGATGTGAAAAAATCTCATTTTTCCGGCTGAACCATCGAAAAATAACACAAATGACAGAAATTGCAGAAATGGGACCATATATTCGGTCCCATTTCTGTTTTTTCTTTGCTTGGGGATTCCAAAAATGGTCCCAAATGAACAAAATGGACGAAATGTGCAGGGTTGTCACCGGAAACGGGCTTCGATACGGCACAAATGTGGTCCCAAAAGCTAAAAAACGCGGAAAGTGCAATTTTTCCCGAGTGACGCAGTTCCCCGCATGCAATTTTTCCCGAGCGACGCAGTTCCCCGCACGTAAATTGCCCGAGCGAATCGATTCCTTGCACGCAAATTGCCCGGCCTGTGCGGGATTTTTGCCCGCCCGTCCGCGGCGGCGGTGAGATTTTTTCACCCCGAATGCCCCCGGCGGCCGCGGAATATGATATGATAGCACCATGGAAAAAGACGACAAAATTCTGCTGGCAAAAATTGAAGACGCGCTGCGGCGCTGCGACCGGGAGAACCGCATCTGCTTTACGGATTTTCTGGATATGCGCATGCAGGGCATGGCGGAAAGCGAAATCCGGCGCAGCGGCATCCGGTATTTTTTCTATGGGGGATATGAGGGCAGCGAGCGCAGGATTCTGGTCTTTCTGCCGGATTATGCGGAAGCGGAGGACTTCCTTGCGGACAATCCCCTGGAGATTCTTCGGGTCACCCATAAATCCGGGGGGCGGGAGCTTTCCCACCGGGACTATCTGGGGTCACTGCTGGGACTGGGTATTACCAGGGACAAAATCGGAGATATTATCGTGTACCCGGAAGGGGCGGATATCATTATTCTGCAGGACATGGAGGAATTTCTGCTGGCCAATTATTTCAAGGCGGGCCGGACGGAACTGCATCTGTCGGTGCAGCTCCTTTCCCGGCTGAACCTTTCCGCAGTGCGCACGGAGGAAATTACCGATACCCTGGCGTCTCTGCGGCTGGATGCTTTTCTGGCGTCGGCCTACCGCTCCGCCCGGAGCAAGGCGTCGGAGGCGGTAAAGCAGGGTCTGGTGTTTGTGAACAACGCCCAGACCTTTAAACCGGATCTGGAGTTGAAAGAGGGCGACGTGGTGGTGCTGCGGGGCAAGGGCAAGTGCGTGCTGGAAAAAATCGGCGGTACATCCCGGAAAGACCGCACTTTTGTTACTATCAAAAAGTACATTTAATGGTATAATAAAATGTTACGAAAATATTTTGTTGTATAAGAGGTTTGTGTTATGACAAAAATCGATATTTTCTCCGGATTTCTCGGAGCGGGAAAAACAACGTTAATCAAGAAACTGATTGCGGAAGCATATAAAGATATGAAAGTCGTTCTCATCGAAAACGAATTCGGTGAAATCGGCATCGACGGCGGATTCCTGCAGGATGCGGGCATCGAAATCCGCGAGATCAATTCCGGTTGCATCTGCTGCAGTCTGACCGGCGATTTTAAGGAGGCCCTGAAGAAGGTGGAAGAAACCTATCATCCGGACCGCATTATTATCGAACCTTCCGGTGTAGGCAAGCTTTCCGAGGTTGCGGCTGCTGTTGTGGCCGCCGGCGAAGGCGCCTTCGAACTGGGCGGTCTTACCACCGTGGTGGACTGCAAAAAGGCAAAAATGTATATCAAGAATTTCGGTGAATTCTTCAACGACCAGGTTGCCACCGCCAACTGCGTGGCCCTGTCCAGGGTGCAGATGTGCAGCCCCAAGCAGGTGGAAGACGTGGTGGGTCTGATCCGGATGCTCAATGAAAAGGCCGTGGTGCTGACCGCGCCCTGGGAAGAGCTGACCGGTGCCCAGATTCTGGAGGTCATCGACGGAAAATATTCCATCTCCGCAGAACTGGAAGCCCTGATTCAGGAGCATCTGGCAGAAGAAGAGGAGGAACATCATCACCACCACCATCATCACGATGACGATGATGACGACGAATGCGAATGCGGTCACGAGCATCATCACCATCACGACGACGATGATGACGATGATGATGACGATGACGAAGAATGCAGCTGCGGCTGCGGTCACCACCATCACCACGGAGACCACGACGCAGACGAAGTGTTCACCAGCTGGGGCAAGGAAACCGCCAAGGCCTATACGGAGGAGCAGATTTCCGCAAATCTGGCTGCCCTGGAAGACGCCGACCGCTTCGGTCTGGTGGTCCGGGCCAAGGGCATTGTGGCCTGCACCGACGGCGGCTGGATTCATTTCGACTACACCCCCGGCGAGCCGGAAGTCCGCAAGGGCAGTGCGGCCCCCACGGGTCTGCTGTGCGTCATCGGCGCGGAGCTGAAAACCGACGAAGTGGAAAATCTTTTCGAAGCATAAAATACGAAAGAGGCCCGGAGAGGCCTGCATACAGAGGATATAATTATGGCAAAAGAAGTACCGGTATACCTGTTTACGGGTTTTCTGGAATCCGGTAAAACAACTTTTATCCAGGGCACCCTGGAGGACGAGCGTTTCAACTCCGGCGAGCGCACCCTGCTGCTGGTCTGCGAGGAGGGCGTGGAGGAATACGATGAAAGCCGTTTTTCGGGTCACAGAGTCACGATTCAGTACATCGACGACCCGAAACTGATCAACCCGGTAAACCTGGCCAATCTGGTCAAAAAATGCCGTGCGGAGCGGGTTCTGATCGAGTGCAACGGTATGTGGATGCTGGACGACCTGTTCATGGCCATGCCGGACAACTGGGTGGTTTATCAGGAGTTTTCCTTCGCGGACAGCACCACCTATCTGAACTACAACGCCAACATGCGCAATTTTACCTACGACAAGCTGAAGTCCTGCGACTGCGTGGTGTTCAACCGCTTTAACGACAGCATCGACAAGATGGAACTGCATAAAATCGTCCGCGGCGTTTCCCGCCGCACCGACATCGTTTACGAGAGACCGGGCGGGGCCACGGAGATCGACGACATCGAGGATCCGCTGCCCTTCGACAAGGAAGCGGCTGTCATCAAGGTGGAAGACCAGGATTACGCACTGTTCTACCGGGATCTGTCCGAATCCATGGAAGATTACGAGGGCAAAACCGTGCAGTTTACTGCCCTTACCGGCAATTCCGACCGGCTCCCCGCAGGGGTGTTCGTGGTGGGACGCCAGCTGATGACCTGCTGCGTGGAAGATATCCGCATGGCGGGACTGGCCTGCGAATGTACCGGCAAGAAGCCCGACGGCGGTCTGTGGGTCAGCGTTACCGGAGAGATCCATAAAAAGAAGAGTCCGGCTTACGGTCCGAAACCGGGTCCGGTGCTCACGATCAAGGCAATTCTGCCGGCCAACGAACCGGAGGATCCGGTGGCCACTTTCTACTGATTTTATTGAAATTATTGATAAGGAGTAAAAGATGTTTAAAGAATTTAAAGAATTCATTTCCAAAGGAAATGTCATGGACATGGCCGTAGGTCTTGTCACCGGCAGTGCATTCACCGCCATCGTAACCTCCCTGGTCAACGATGTGATTATGCCGGCCATCGGCGTACTGGTAGGCGGTATGAACTTTGCCGACCTGAAAATCGTTCTGAAGGAAGCGGTTGCGGAAACCGAAACCACACCGGCTGTTGCAGAAGTTGCCATCAAGTACGGTAATTTCCTGCAGGCTATCGTAAACTTCCTGATCGTTGCATTTGTAATCTTCCTGGTGGTAAAGGGAATGAATAAAATGCGCGCTGCTGCAGAAAAGCTGAAGAAGGAAGAGGAAGAAGCAGCTGCAGAAGAGGCTCCGGCAGAAGAAGCACCGGCAGAACCCTCCGCAGATATCGTACTGCTGACCGAAATCAGAGACCTGCTCAAGAAGGAATAAGCGCAGGTGCGGAAGGACGTCGTACTCCTTCTGCAGATGAAGACAAAAAAATTCCCGGAACCCATGGGTCCCGGGATTTTTGTTGCAGTTTTTATCAGTAATGGGTCAGTTTTGTGGGTCGGCAGCAGCCTCTGCCAAGGGTTCTTTCCATGTTCAGGATGAACTTCGGCAGGTCTTCGCTGGGTACGTAGGCCTGTAAACTGCCTGCGAATCCGCCGCCCATGACGCGGCAGGCACCCTTGCCGCCCAGGAAAAGTTTTGCACTGGTAATGGCCAGAGCCAGTCCCTGGTTCTGAATGCTTCCCGCCGGAATCACGTTCTGCAGCAGCATCCAGGAGGAATCTCCGCTGCGGTTGACCAGGGCCAGATATTCGTCAACGTTGCCTTCTTTCAGGCATTTGGCCATCTGTTCCACCCGGAAATTCTCGTTGAATACGTGCATGGCGCGCATGACCGCCCGGTCTCCGGCGTATTTGCGCAGTTCGGAAATCTGCGCGGCAAACTGTCTTTTGTCCACCTGAGACAGATTGTCCTGGTAAAAATAGTTGGAGATTTTGGCCAGTTCCAGGGTGATTTCGCTGTAGGAATCGGTCAGGTCTGCGTGGCTGGTACCGCTGTCGATGATGCAGAAGGTGTAGCCGGCTTTTTCAAAGTCGAAATCCAGACTTTCCACCTTGGGAATGGTACTGCCGAAATCGATTTTGACGATGCCGCCGTAGGAGCAGCTCATCTGGTCCATCAGGCCGCAAGGCTTTCCGTAATAAACGTTTTCCGCATACTGGGCGTTGATGGCAGTGGTTGTCGGGTCCTGGGGGCAATCGAAAAGATTTTCTATAATGCGTGCGATCAGCACTTCAAAGCAGGCGGAGCTGGAAAGGCCGGAGCCTACCGGAATGTCGGATGTGATAAATGCATTGAAACCGGAAACTTTGTCTCTGTACTTGGAAGCAACGCCGCGGATTAATGCGGTGGTGGTGCCGACCTCGGCTTTTTTGACCCCGAGATTGTCGGCTTCAAAAGAAATTTCTCCGAAGCCTTCGGAACAGATTCGAATCCGGGAACTGCCGTTCTTTGCGGCGGCAGCGTGCATGGCGCGGTCTACTGTGGAAGCAATGACAAGTCCGTGCTGGTGATCGGTGTGGTTGCCGCCCAGTTCGGCTCTGCCGTAAACCGTAAACTCTTTTTCCGCCGGCGTTCCGAAATGCTGAAGATAATTGTCAAAAATCGTATTCATATATAAACCTCATAACACAACGAATACTATACCACAATTGTATGCCTTTATATAGATGTTTTTTTATGGTATAATGATTCATTATTATTTAAAGAAAAGAGGACGTACATCTATGAAGAATTCTCATAATACGGTGGATATGCTTTCCGGTCCTCTGTACCGCAATATTTTTGTCTTTTCCATGCCCATTGCGGCTTCCGGCGTGCTGCAGCTGCTGTTCAACGCGGCAGACCTGGTGGTCGTGGGCAGATGGTGCGGTTCCGGATCGTTGGCTGCCGTGGGCGCAACCAATGCCATCTCCATGCTGATTGTCAACCTGTTTATGGGCTTTTCCGTAGGCGCCGGCGTACAGGTTTCCACGGGCCTTGGTGCCCGGGACGACCGGAAGGTGAGCAATGCGGTACATACCAGCATTCCCTTTGCCTTCTGCTGCGGCATATTCATTGCCGTGCTGGGCTTCTTTGTTGCCCGGCCCATGTTGGAACTCATGTCTACCCCGGAAGATATTATCGATCTTTCCACGCTGTACCTGAAAATATATTTCTGCGGCATGCCCGCCAGCCTGGTGTATAACTACGGGGCGGCCATTCTGCGTGCCGGCGGCGACTCTGCCCGCCCGCTGAAGTTCCTGACCATTTCCGGCGTTTTAAACGTAATACTGAACGTGATTTTCGTTACGGTCTTCGATATGAACGTGGCCGGCGTAGCTCTGGCTACCGCCCTGACCACCATTCTTTCCGCCGTGCTTACCGTTCGGGCTTTAACGAAGCGCACCGATGCCTGCCGGCTGACTTTAAAGAACATGCGGATCACCGGAGAAAGCATCCGGGCCATTACCCGCATCGGTCTTCCTGCGGGAATTCAGAATTCCATGTATTCCCTGTCCAATATCATCATGCAGGGATTTATCAACAGCTTCGGTACCGCGGTGGTTGCCGGAAATTCCGCAGCACAGAGTCTGCTGGGCTTTGCCTTTACTTTCCTGGACAGCTTCAGCCAGGCGGCGGTGAACTTTTCCGGACAGAACTACGGCGCAAAGCAGTACGGCAGAATCTTTAAGGTCCGCAACTGCTGCTACGTATACGAGTGCATTTTCGGCCTGGTGGTTCCGGGACTGATCCTGCTCTTCTCCGACCAGCTGCTGTCCATCTATATCCCCGATGACCCCAGCGCCATTGCGGTGGGAGCCATTCGTCTGACCATCGTCGGATTTACCACCTTCCTGAACTCGCTGCTGAATACCACATCCGGCGTCATGCGGGGGATCGGCTACTCTACGCTGCCCATGATTATTTCCGTGGTGGGCATCTGCGGCATCCGGCTGCTGTTCGTTTACACCGTGTTCGTGCAGCCCCAGTTCCACACCCTGAACGTTCTGTATTATGCCTATCCGCTTTCCTGGGCTATTTCGTTCCTGATCGCGGTGATTGCACTGAAGGTTCTTGCAAAGAAAACATTAACGGAAGAAAAAATATAAACAGGAGGAAAATCAATGAAAGTTGCAGAAAGCAAATACTTAAAAGAGAACAAACCGCTCTTTAAGAAGCTGCAGCAGACACTTTCGGAAAAGTACGGATACGTCTCCGTGCTTGCGGCGGACGGACGCCAGCAGAACTTTTCTGTCAGCGCCCAGGGCGTACGCATTTCCGAAGGCAACACGTTCGGCAAGAGAGGCTTTGTGGTGCGGGTGCACGACGGAAGCGCCTATGCGGAATATGCCGCCAACGAAATTTCCGAAGAAAGCATTCCGCAGATTGCGGAAAAGATTGCGGTACAGCTGGCTTCCATGTCCGCTGCCTGCAGCCGCTGCGAAACCCCGGTGATTGCGGAAGAACCCATCGTTTTTGCCAAGAGCACCGAATATCAGATTCACCCGGAAGATCTGGGTGACGAAAAAATCATCGAAAAGCTTTCCGTCATCCGGGAAAATACCCGGGCAAAGGACGAAAGAATTCTGGATGCCATGGCGGGCATGTCCTATCAGTATTACAACAAACTCTTCCTCTCCGACAAGCGTGACATGGAACAGAATGTGCTCTGGACCTGCGCCAACCTGGCGGTCATTGTGCGGAAGGGCGAAGAGATCAAGGATTCCTATAAAGGTTTCTCCTGCCTGGGCGGCGCGGAAGTGCTGGATCAGGTGGAAGCTGCCGCAGACGGTGTGGTAAAGATCGCCATCGACCTGCTGGACAGCGAACCCATGATCCCCGGCGAGTACGAATGCGTCTGTTCTCCGGAAGTTACCGGCATGATCGTGCACGAAGCCTTCGGTCACGGCATGGAAATGGATATGTTCGTAAAGGACAGAGCCCTGGCCAAAAACTGCATGGGAACACAGATTGCATCCGAACTGGTGACCATGCGGGACGGTGCCTGCTCCGCCACCGAGGTCGCGTCCTTCTTCTTTGACGACGACGGCGTGCTGGCCCACGACACCCTGGTCATCGACCACGGCAAACTGGTCAGCGGCTACTCCGACGCCATCTCCGCAGCCAGACTGGGCACAGAGCCCACGGGCAACGGCAGAAGAGAATCTGTGGAACGCAAAGCCTACACCCGAATGACCAACACCTTCTTCGAAGGCGGCCATGACAGTGTGGAAGATATGATCAAGTCCATCTCCTACGGCATGCTGCTGGAGAGTCCCAGCTCCGGCATGGAAGACCCCAAGAACTGGGGCATTCAGTGCATGGTAAGCCTGGCCCGGGAGATCAAAGACGGCAGACTCACCGGCAGAATTTTCTCTCCGGTGGTGCTTACCGGTTATGTGCCGGACCTTTTAAAGTCCATCTCCATGATGTCCGAAACCGTGGAACTGGGCGGTTCCGGCGCCTGCGGCAAGGGTCACAAGGAATGGGTCAAGGTTTCCGACGGCGGCCCGTGGATCAAAGCAAAAATCCGTCTGGGTTAAGGAGGTACCGTCATGCTGAACAAAATTATCGATAGTTTAAAGAAAAACGACGTGCAGGTCTGGCGGGTAACCGAATCCGTCAGCAAGTGCGCAGAACTGTACTTCATCCGCAAAAAGCTGGACATGCCCAGAATCAAGGAAATGAGCCAGTATGTGGTGGAAGTGTTCCGGGATTTTGAATTCGCGGGAAAGAAAATGCGGGGCAGCAGCACGGCGCTGGTCAGCCCGGGCATGACCGAAGATGAAATCGACAGCCGGGTAAAGAGCGCTTATCTGGCCGCATCTTTTACCAGGAATCCCTGGTTTGAAATGGCGGATCCGGTAAAGGAAGAACGCAAAGCCAGCACTTCCGATCTGGCCGGCCTGTCCATCGAGGACAGCGCCTTAAAGATCGCGCAGGCCCTGTTTGCGGCAGACACTGCAGAAGATGCCTTTATCAATTCCGCGGAGATTTTCGTCTTCCGCAAATACAAGCATATTATGGCCTCCAACGGTCTGGACGTTTCCTTCGACGCCGATGAGATTCAGGGCGAAATGGTTTCTCAGTGCATTACCCCCATCGACGTGGAGCAGTACCGTCAGTTCTCCTTTGACCGTCTGGACACCGAAGCCATGAAGGCCAAGGTGACGGAAGCCATCGAAGACGTGCGGGCCAGAGCCAGAGCTTCGGAACCTCCCGCGGCGGCGAATTATGATATTATTCTGAAGGGCGAAAACCTGGCGGAAATCTTCGAATTCTACGGTGCCAGAAGCGCTGCGTCCATGATTTTCCCGGGATACTCCCGCTGGAAGGTGGGTATGCCGGTGCAGGGCGAAAATATCGAGGGAGAAAAGCTGAATATCTTCTTCGAGTCCACGGAGCCTTATTCTTCCGAAGGCATTCCCATGCCGGGAAGATGTCTCATCCGGGACGGACAGCTGGAGATGATTCACGGAAGCACCAGATACTGCAGATATCTGGGCATTGAACCCACCGGCGATTACGACAAGGTCTGCTGCGAAAACGGCAGCATGCCGCTGGCGGAAATGCGCAGGGCCGGCGTGCTGGAACCCATCAGTTTCTCCGATTTCCAGATGGACTATATGGACGGCCACTTTAAGGGTGAAATCCGCCTGGCGCTTCTCTACAAAGAAGACGGCAGCGTGGAAGAACTGACCGGCGGCTCCATCAACGGAAGCCTGCTGGACGTGCAGGAACATCTCCGCTTCTCCGAAGAAAAGTACGAGGACAAAAACTACAGAGGTCCTCTTGCGGTACTGATTCCGGGCGTGGCAGTGGCAGGAAAATAATCCGAGCGAAAATATTTCAAGCGGTTTTTAGAAACCGCTTGATTTTTTTGTGCAGTTTTGCTATTTTAAAGTCAGTTATTTATAAGGAGGTATTATATGGCATCCGTAGATATTATTGACGAGAAGATTCTGGAAGTTCTGCAGCAGAATGCCAGAATCTCCATTTCAGAGCTTTCTAAGAAGATCAATCTTTCGCTTTCCGCCGTATCGGAAAGACTGAAGAAACTGGAATCCAACGGAATTATCCGGCAGTATACCGCTATTCTGAACCCGGAAGACATGGGAAAGAATATTGCGGCCATCATCCGGATTTCACTGAATAACAGGGCTTCCAGCGCGGAATTTTTAAAACTGGTGAGCGGTGAACCGGATATTATTTCCTGCATCCGAACCACGGGCGACTACGATTATTACATGCAGGCATACTGCGGCGGCCCGGTGGATCTGCAGCGGCTGCTGGACACCATCAAGGCACTGCGCTGCGTGGAAAGAGTGCATTCCGACGTACATCTGGACACCGTCAAGGCATGCTACAGCGTACCGCCGGCGGCAAATAAATAGCATAAAAATGGCACCCCCAGGTGGAATCGAACCGCCAACAAAGGTTTAGGAAACCTCCGTTATATCCGTTTAACTATGGGGGCGCGCAAAGTTATTAATATTATTGCGCAAAAGTGCCGAGGCAGTCAACATTAAAAGATTGAAACCGGCACTTTTTTATGTTAGCATAAAGAGTGCGTTTGGAGGGCAGACTCATGGAAGAAAGGTTTATGAGAGAAGCTTTGGCAGAAGCAAAGCTGGCGTATTCCATGGGAGAAATCCCCATCGGAGCCGTCATCGTAAAGGACGGAGAAGTGGTGGGCAGAGGACATAACTGTACCGAAACCGTTAAGGATCCCACGGGTCATGCGGAGATTATGGCCATCAAGGATGCCTGCCGGACGCTGGGTGCATGGAGGCTGACAGGCTGTGAAATGTATGTCACCCTGGAACCCTGCAGCATGTGCGCCGGAGCCATCGTTCTGGCCAGGCTGTCCGGACTGTACATCGGTACGCCAGATCCGAAAACGGGCGCATGTGTATCCCTGAATCATATTACTACAGACGAAAGATTGAATCACCGGGTGGAACCCCAGGTAGGGCTTCTGCAGGAAGAGTGCAGCGAAATGCTGAAAAGCTTTTTCCGGGAGCTCCGGAAAAGACCCGGAAAGAACACAGAGGAGAATCAGAAATGAAGAGAAAAGCTGCCGTAACAGCTGCCGTACTGGCACTGGTGATGCTTTTTGCACAGTTTGCATATGCGGACGGAATGGTCACCACTACAGCCGCACCGATTACCACAGCCGCACCGATGGGCGGAGATTTTACCATCGTAAAAACCATCCCCGGAGACGGTGAAACCGGAAAGCAGCCGGCAAACATCGCCGTAAAAATCGTTTTCAGCGAAGACGTGAGCAGCACCGACAACGATACCGCCAATGCGTCGCTGATTAAGATCACCGATCCGGAAGGAAAGGTGCAGGGCTTCGAACTGGTTCACCACGAAAAATATCCCAACGAACTGTGGTGCGTCCTGAAGGAAACACTGACCCCCAATACCGAGTATAAAGTAACCGTAAACAGCGGAATCCGGGCAAACTCCGGAAAGACCCTGGCACAGGGCACCAGCTTCGGATTTAAGACCAGAGATGCCAAGAAGGACAGCTCGATTTCCGTAATGCTGACCCTCGGTATGATGATCATCATGATCGTTGCCACATCTCAGGCAACCAAGAAGAAGGGCGATGAATCCATGGGCAAGAGCGGTAAGAAAGCAGCTCCGGCCGGTGAAAAACTTACCTCCGATCCGTACCGTCTGGCCAAGGAAAGAGGCATTTCTCTGGACGAAGCCAAGGCGCTGATTGCCAAGGAAAAAGAAAAGGACGCAAAGCGGAACGCTTCTGCGGAAAAGGCAAGAAGCAAGTTCCTGGAAGAAGAGGCAAAGAAGGAAGCCGAGATCCAGAAACGTCTGCAGGAGATTCATGACGCCAGCGTATACAAGGTAAAGACCGTCGGCTCCGTGAAGGCGCACGGAAAGCAGCTGCCGAAGTCTCTGACAAAGAAGCTTGCCGCAAAGAAAAAGAACAAAAAATAGCAGATTGCAGCGCCCGGTTCGGCCGGGCGCTTTTTTATTGCGCAAATTCCCGGGCGGGGGTATAATATACTATCTATATACATTTTGCGGAGGCAGCAATGGAAGGCAATTTTATTCACGATATTATCGAAAAAGATATAGCAGAAGGTAAGTACGATCATCCGATTATTACCCGTTTCCCGCCGGAACCCAACGGTTATCTTCACATCGGTCATGTGAAGTCTCTGTGCCTGAATTTCGGTACGGCGGCAAAGTACGGCGGAACCTGCAATCTCCGCTACGACGACACCAATCCGGCCAAGGAAGATGAAGAATTCGTCGGTTCCATCGAGAACGACATCCGTTGGCTCGGCTTCCAGTGGAACAAACTGAACTACGCATCCAATTACTTTGAAAAAATGTACGAATGCGCCCAGATCCTGATCAAAAAGGGTCTGGCCTATGCCTGCACCATGACGGCGGAAGAAATTCACGATACCCGCGGCACCCTTACCCAGCCGGGCAAGAACGCACCCGACCGGGACCGTGACCCGGAAGAATCACTGCAGATCCTGGCGGACATGCGGGCCGGCAAATACGAAGACGGCAAGATGTGCATCCGTGCAAAGATCGATATGGCAAGCCCCAACATCAACATGCGTGACCCGGTCATCTACCGCGTCATGCGGGTCACCCATCACAACACCGGAGACAAGTGGTGCATCTATCCCATGTACGACTTCGCCCATCCCATCGAGGACGCCATCGAGGGCATTACCCATTCCCTCTGCACCCTGGAGTTCGAGGATCACAGACCCTTCTACAACTGGGTCCTGGAGAGCCTGGAATGGCCCCAGCCGCCCCAGCAGATCGAATTCGCCAAGCTGAACCTGTCCAATACCATCATGAGCAAGAGAAACATCATCAAGCTGGTGAATGCGGGACTGGTGGAAGGCTTCCACGACCCGCGGCTGTGCACCATCGCCGGCATGCGCAGAAGAGGCTATACCCCGGAAGCGCTGAAGGCATTCTGCGACGCCATCGGCGTATCCAAGGCCAACAGTGAAATCGGCATGGATCAGCTGGAATACTTTGTCCGGGACGATTTAAAGGACAAGGTGGAAAGCAGATTCGTGATCCTGGACCCCATCAAGCTGACCATTACCAATTATCCGGAGGGTCAGACCGAAAAACTGCCGCTGGAAAACAGTCAGACGGTGGAAGGCATGGGCACCAGAGAGCTTACTTTCTCCCGCAACCTCTACGTGGAGCGGGACGACTTCATGGAAATTCCGGCAAAGAAATATTTCCGGCTGTTCCCGGGCAATGAAGTCCGCCTGAAGGGCGCATACTTCGTTACCTGCAACGAAGTCATCAAGGACGAAAACGGCAACGTTACCGAGCTTCTGTGCACCTACGATCCGGATACCAAATCCGGCACCCCGGGCGCGGACGCCCGCAAGGTAAAAGGCACCATCCACTGGGTGTGCGCCGATGACTGCATCGATATTCCCGTGCGTCAGTACGGACTGCTGGCTCTTCCCAACGAAGAAACCGGCAAAAACGAGTTCAATCCGGATTCCAGAACCGAGCTTACGGCCAAGGCGGAAGCCTGCGTAAAGGACGCACAGCCCGGAGAAAGATTCCAGTTCTTCCGGAGCGGATACTACATTGCAGACAGTGTTCTCTCCCAGCCGGGCGCGCCGGTATTCAACCAGATTGTGGGACTGAAGAGTTCCTACAAGAAGGCTTAACCGCTGCCCAATTAAGGACCCTTTATGAAAAAACTTTTATCACTTACTTTAATCATGCTGCTTCTGCTGGGACTTTGTGCCTGCGACGAAAATGCCGCGGACATCGATGTTTCGGAACTGCAGGCGGAGGAAGGCCATTTTTCCGACAAAATCGATCTGGATCAGGCCGTCCGCTTCCTTGCTTCTCTTGACATGCCCAAAGCGGAGGCTCCCGAAAGTTCGCTTATCGCACCGGCCCAGGGCTCCGGCGGCGGTTCTTTCGGCTACATTAATCTTCAGGGCGAATGGGTGATTAAATCCCGGTATTCCGACGCATCCTTCTTTGCGGAGAATCGTACCATGGTCCTGGAGAATTACGAGGATTATCTTCTGCTGGACGAAAAGGGGAATGTGGTACTTTCCGGATATAACGGCAAGACCATGGACCAGGTCCGGCATTTTACGGACGGCGCGGCACCGGCATCCTTTGATACCGGCAGCGACCAGAAGTATCTGTACATCGATATCGACGGAAACGTTCTGATCAAAGCGTCCAAACTGCCGAAGGTGTCCGGAAGAAAGTATAAGAACACCGAGTTCTTCGGCTTTGCATCCGCTTTTACCGACGGAAAGGCTGTGGTGATGCGCATGCTCAATGCCGATATTTCCGACAAATATGCGGCGGAAAGCGCCTTTGTAATCGATCGTTCCGGCCAGGTGCTGGCCAAACTTCCCGCGGGTCTGGACCCGGAAGAAACCGGCATCGACTGCTGCGGCAACATTATTGTGAAAAACACGGAAAATCTGTACGGTCTGTGCAGTGCGGAAGGGGAAGTGCGGATCGCTCCGCAGTACCGCCGGCTGCAGCACTGTGACGGTGCGCTTTATCTTGCCTGCGGCGAAGACGGCTTCTTCGGCTATGTCGATGCCGACGGCAATACGGTCATCGACTTTACTTACATTAAGGCGCTTCCTTTCTCCGAGGGCTATGCTGCGGTTTACGACGGGCAGCACTGGGGCTTTATCAACGAACTGGGCGAATGCGCCATCGAGTTCGTGTTTGACGATGTGGCGGCTTTAAAGCCCTCTGCGGCGGATTCTTCCATCGGGAAGGGTGCCTTCAGCGAAGGTCTGGCGGCAGTCTGCAAAGACGGTTACTGGGTATTGATCAATTCTTCCGAGCTTCCTGTAATGTGCCTTGGCCCGGATAAAGTGCCGGCGGACGGAAGCTGTCCTTACAAAACCATTCGCAATGGTTACATTACTTACTGTGTCCGCAAGGGATCAGATCTTCTTTTCGGTGTGGCCGACATACATGGCCGGGAAATCCTGGCGCCTTCCTACGGACGCATCGGCATATTCAACTGATGGAGAAAAACATTCTTCTGACAATTGCATATGACGGAAGCGGCTTCTGCGGATGGCAAAGACAACCGAATGCAAGAACTGTCTGCGGGGAACTGGAGGCGGTTCTTTCTTCAATTTATAAGACAAATATTAAGCTGGACGGAACTTCCCGCACCGATGCGGGGGTACATGCCTGCGGACAGTGCGCCAGTTTCCGGGTCGACAGTCCCATTCCCACCGCCAATCTGCCGAAAATCATGAACAATATGCTGGCAGAGAGCAAAAACGAACCGGTGGGAGAAATCCGTATTCTTTCCGCAGCGGACATGCCGGAAGATTTTCACGCCAGGTTTTCCTGCAAGGGAAAAACCTACGTCTACCGCATCCGAAACAGCGGTCAGCCGGACGTGTGGGCGCGGAATACCCGCTGCCAGATCCTGCAGCCCCTGGACGTGCAGGCCATGCGCAGCGCCTGCGGATACATTTTGGGGACCCACGATTTTGCCTGTTTCCAGTCGGCGGGCAGCCCGAAAGAGACCACGGTGCGCACCGTATACCGCCTGGAAATCGGCGAAAGCGAAGAAGGCGGCGTGCGCGATATCGAGATTACGATTACCGGAGACGGTTTTTTGTACAATATGGTGCGGATTATTGCCGGAACTCTGATCGAGACCGGTCTGGGAAAGCGCAGTCCGGAAAGCATGGCACAGGTGGTTGCGTCCTGCGACAGACGGCTGGCGGGCTATGTGGCCCCGGCCCAGGGTCTGTACCTGAAAGAAATCTATTTTGACGAAGCAATGCTGCCGAAGAAGGAGGCTGCTCATGAATCGACCGAACTGGGATGAATACTTTATGGAGTTTGCGGATCTGGCCAGAACCCGTTCCACCTGCGTCCGCAGGGGCGTGGGAGCGGTTATCGTAAAGGATCACCGCATTATGGCCACCGGCTATAACGGAACCCCTCAGGGCATCGCCCACTGCGAGGAAGTGGGATGCCTGCGCCAGAAGCTGAACGTGCCTTCGGGTCAGCGGTCCGAGCTTTGCCGGGGACTGCACGCCGAACAGAACGCCATCATTCAGGCGGCGCAGCTGGGCCAGAACATCAGCGGCAGCGTACTGTACTGCACCACCCAGCCCTGCTCCATCTGTTCCAAGATGATTATCAATGCGGGCATTACCCGGGTAGTGGTGGCGGAGCCTTATCCGGACGAACTGGGAGAGGCCATGCTGAAGGAAGCCGGCATTCCGGTGGACATCGTGTCCATTCCCGGAAAGCGGGAGGAGTAGTCCATGAAAATCGATAAGGCCTGGCTGAAAAAAGCGCTGCAGGACATTTCCATGTACGGACAGATCGGTTTTACCATCGTGGTACCGCCGGTGATTCTCTGCCTGATTGCCAACTGGCTGATGAAACGTTTCGGCATCGGACACTGGCTGCTGATCGCGGCAATTGTTCTTGGCATGTTGTGCGCTTTTACAAGCATATATAAAATTTGTTATACATTTTTGGCAAAAAGCACAAAGGATAAAGAAGAGAATAGGAAAATTTCCTATCGAAAGCATTCTTAAGGTTTGATAAAATTTAGGATGTTGCGTAGTGCGTATTTGAAACGAAATGAAATTTGATTCAGTAATATGGAAAGAGATTAAGCATATCGCCGCGGGGGTGTTTACCTTCGATGTAATCCTCCTGGCCGTGATCACCGGACTGAAGCTGTTCTCTCCGAGAATTCTGTTTTTCGTCCTGGGCGGATCCGCGGTAGCGGTGGGCGGTTTCGTGTGGCTGTGCAGCTCCATCCAGTCCACGCTGGAAAAGAAACCGGAAAACGTGAAAGGCGTTATGACCAAATCGTACCTGGGCCGCATGGTTCTGTATGCGGGCTGGGTTGTCATCGCTGTCAAGTTCGGAGGATCCTCTGCGGCGCAGATTGCCGGTGCCCTGCCGGTGCTTTTTCCGAGCTTTACAATAAAATTTATGAATCTTTTTAAATCTTTCAGGAAAGAAAAGGAAGATCAGTAATGAAAGTAGATATCCACGGTGCGAATATACTGTATACGATTCACGTATCCGACAGTATCAACATCAACATCACAAGTTCAATCGTAATCACATGGGGTCTGATGATTGTCCTTACGGCGCTGTCCATCTGGGCTACCCACGATCTCAAGACCAAGAACATCTCCAAGAAGCAGGCCGTTGTGGAATGGCTCTACAATTTCATTGCGAACCTGGTCAACACCGTAATGGGTCCGAAATGGAGTCGCTTTATTCCTTTCGTGGGAACCATCATGATCGGTTCCATCACCATGAGTTTGTCCTCTCTGCTGGGACTCTTCCCGCCGACAGGAGATTTTATGGTCATCTTCGCCTGGTCTGTCACCGTATTCGTTATCATTACAAAGACAAAGATTCAGACACAGGGCTTCGGCAGCTACCTGAAGGGCTTCCTGGATCCGGTATTCATTCTCGCCCCCATCAACGTGATGAGCGAATGCTTCACTCCGGTATCCATGGCCTTCCGTCATTTCGGAAACGTGCTCTCCGGTGTGGTTATCACTTCCCTGATTTACTCTGCTCTGGGCGCTTTGAACAGTGCGATTTTCAGCATTATTCCGGGCGCTGCAGGACAGCTTCTGCAGGTGGTCCCGATCTTCGAACTGGGCGGACCCGCGGTTATTTCCCTGTACTTTGACTGGTTCTCCGGAGCCATTCAGGCATACATCTTCTGTATGCTCACCATGATCTTTATCTCTCAGGCCGGCGCAGAAGACTAGCCGCCGAAGCCGAAGAGGTTAAGTATAGAATTTTTACAATTATTTTTAGGAGGAAAAAATGGAATTAGCAAAAGGACTCATCCTTATGGGATGCGCAATCGGTGCTGGTATTGCACTGTTCCCGGGCGTAGGCCCTGGTATCGGTGAAGGTTATGCTGCAGGTAAGGCTCTGGAAGCACTTGCACGTCAGCCGGAAATCAAGAGTGACATTACATCTACTATGATTCTCGGTATCGCCCTTTCTGAAACCACCGGTATCTACGGATTCGTTACAGGTCTGCTTCTGATCTTCGTAGCACCTGGACTCTTCGTAGGACTTCTGTAATCAAGTAGGTAGTGTATTCAGGGCAGAAGATGCCCTGGACGGTAAAGGAGACAAGAATGTATCAGTCACTGGTCAGCTTTGACTATTGGACGCTGATAGCGCAGCTGTGCAACTTCGGCATTCAGCTGTACCTGTTTAAGCGTTTCTTGTTCGAACCGGTCAGAAAGATTCTTGAAAAGCGTCAGCAGGAAGTAAACGACGTCTATTCCGAAGCGGAAAAGGCCAATATTGCCGCACAGCAGGCAAAGGAAACCTATGAAAGTTCCCTGGTCAACGTTCGCGCAGAAGCAGAAAAGATTACTTCCGGTGCGGTTGCATCCGCAAAACTCCAGAGCGAGCAGATCGTATCTGCAGCCCAGGAAGAAGCTGACAAGATCAGAACTAAGGCTACCGCAGACATCGAACTCGAACGTCAGCGTGCCATGAGCGAGGCAAAAGGAGAAATTTCCAAGATGGCTGTAGAAATTGCTTCTAAAGTCGTTGAGAAGGAAATTGACGAAAAAGCACATAGTGCTCTTATCGAAAAGTTTATCGATGAGATTGGTGAAAACTAATGACGAAATATGCTAAGACATATGCTGGCGCATTGTACGACCTGGCAGCAGAAGAACATATCACCGCCGAGATCATGAAGGATCTCAGCATGGTTTGCGATACTCTTCGCGAAATGCCGGAATACAGCAAACTTCTGTCTACGCCGGCTATCCCGAAAGAAGAAAGAAAAGCCCTTCTTCGAGAGGCATGGCAGGGCAATATAAGTCAGTACACAATGAACTTTTTATGCATGCTCTGTGACGGCGGCACCATTCCGGAGATTTACGATTGTGAGACGGAATTCAGAACCCGGCTCAACAAGGATCTCGGAATTACGGAGGTCGTGGTTACAAGTGCAGTAGCACTTACGGATTCTCAGAAGAACGCCCTGATTGCGGCTGTCGAAAAGAAGACAGGCAAGAAGGTGGTTCTGAAGGAAAAAGTGGATCCGTCCGTGCTCGGCGGACTTAAACTGTCGGCAGAAGGCAAGCAGTACGACGGTACTGTATCTTACCATCTCGGCAGCATTGCGCAATTGCTTTCCGGCAATTAGATTTATAGTTATTGAAAGTTGGTGAATCAATGGAATTAAGACCCGAAGAGATTTCAAAGATTATCCGCTCCCAAATTAAGAATTACGACGTTAAGATTAATCAATCTGAAACAGGTGTGGTTGTTCTGGTAGGTGACGGTATTGCCCGCGCTGCAGGACTGGAAAACTGCATGGTTAACGAGCTTCTGGAATTTCCCACAGGCGTTTACGGAATGGCTCAGAACCTGGAAGAAAACTCTGTTTCTATTGTTATGCTCGGCTCCGACGAAGGAATCAAGGAAGGAGATACAGTAAAGCGTACCGGCAGAGTTGTATCCGTTCCGGTTGGTTTCTCTCTTCTCGGCAGAGTAGTAAACGCATTAGGTGAACCGATCGACGAAAAGGGACCCATCGCAGCAGCAGAATATGCTCCGATTGAAAGCCCGGCACCGGGAATCCTCGTAAGAAAGAGCGTAGATACACCGCTGCAGACAGGTATCAAGGCTATCGACGCCATGATCCCCATCGGCAGAGGTCAGAGAGAACTTATCATTGGCGACCGTCAGACAGGTAAGACCACGATCGCTACAGACACAATTATCAACCAGAAAGGCAAGGATGTTATCTGCATCTACGTTGCAATCGGTCAGAAGCAGTCTACCGTTGCTCAGCTGGTCAACAACCTGCAGTCCGCAGGAGCTATGGACTACACCATCGTAGTTTCCGCTACAGCTTCCGAACCTGCACCGCTTCTCTATATTGCACCGTACTCCGGCTGCACCATGGGTGAGTACTTCATGAAGCAGGGCAAGGACGTTCTCGTCATTTACGATGACCTGTCCAAGCACGCAACCGCATACCGTGCACTGTCCCTTCTGATCAGAAGACCTCCGGGAAGAGAAGCATATCCGGGCGACGTATTCTATCTGCACTCCAGACTTCTGGAACGTGCTGCAAGAATGGCACCGGAATACGGCGGCGGATCTCTTACCGCACTGCCGATCATTGAAACTCAGGCAGGAGACGTTTCTGCGTACATTCCGACCAACGTAATTTCCATTACCGACGGTCAGATCTTCCTGGAAACAGAAATGTTCCACTCCGGAATTATGCCGGCAATCAACCCCGGTATCTCCGTATCCCGTGTAGGCGGCGATGCGCAGATCAAGGCGATGAAGAAGGTTGCCGGATCCTTAAAGCTTCTCTATTCTCAGTACATCGAACTTAAGGGCTTCGCTCAGTTCGGTTCCGACCTGGACAAGGATACCAAGGACAGACTGGAACAGGGTGCCAGAATCGTAGAAGTTCTGAAACAGGGACGCAATCAGCCTTTAGACGTTGCTCTTCAGGTTGCAATACTTTATGCAGTAACAAACGGATACCTTGCACAGGTTCCTGTAGAAAAGGTTCAGGATTTCGAAGCCAAGCTTTACCCCTGGCTCGAAGCCAACCATGCAGATCTGCTGGATCGCATCAGAACCACAGGAAAGCTTTCCGATGAGGACAACAAGGCTCTCGGCGAGGCGATTTCCGACAAGGTTGCCGACTACTTAGCTACTTTAGGATAGGAGACTGGAAATGGCCGGTTTATCTACCAAGGCAATAAAAAACAGAATTAAGAGCATGAATTCCACTCGCCAGATTACCAAGGCGATGGAACTTGTTGCATCGAGCAAACTCAGGAGTGCTCAGCAGAGAGCCGTAGAAGTCAAGAACTATTTCGAGACTTTCTATGAGGCCATGCAGGATATTGCACAGTCCTCCACGGATTTCGAATCGAAATTCTTAAAGCCCACCGACGGAACAAAGCCGCTTTATATTGTAATTGCCGGTGACCGCGGTCTGGCAGGAGGCTACAACAGCAATATCTTCAGAATGTGCATCGGAATTCCTGCCCAGGCGCAGGTAATTCCCATTGGAAAACGCAGCGTGGAACACTTTAAGAAGAGAAGCTTTGAAGTCGTAACCGAAGGTTACATCGAGGCTGCCGCAGTGGATCCGGACGACTGCTTCTCCATCGCAAATCTGGTAGCAGAAGGATATTTAGACGATCAGTACGACAGCGTATTTGTCGTTTATACCAACTTCAAGAATCTCATGTCCCAGGAGCCGCAGATCCGTCAGCTTCTCCCGCTTAAGCTGGAAAAGAAGGAAGGACCGTCCTGCCAGGATATGATTTACGAGCCGGACAGCGAAGCCCTTTTCAATGAAATCGTTCCGGAATATCTGGGCGGTATCATTTACGGTGCACTTTCCAAGTCTATTGCATCCGAACAGGCTGCAAGACGTCAGGCCATGAATTCCGCAACAAAGAATGCCGACGAGATTATTGCCGATTTAGACTTGCAATTTAACCGTGCTCGCCAAGGCGCGATCACTCAGGAAATTACTGAAATCGTTGCGGGCAGCAACGCACAGTCCTGATTTGAAAGGAGAAATCCATTGAGTACAAATAACATTGGAACAGTGGTACAGGTTGTCGGTCCGGTTCTTGATATCCGTTTCTCGGATGAGAACCTTCCGGATCTGTTAACCGCTATCGAAATTGACAACAACGGCAAGAAGCTTGTTGCAGAAGTAGCCCAGCACATCGGCGGCGGCGTAGTTCGCTGCATTTCCATGGGCGCAACAGACGGTCTTGTCCGCGGAATGCAGGCTGTCAACACCGGAAGCCCGATTACGGTTCCGGTAGGCGACGAATGCCTGGGCCGCATGTTCAACCTTCTGGGTGAGCCGGTAGACGATCAGCCTGCCCCTCAGACAGAAGTAAGACTCCCCATTCACCGCAATCCTCCTGCGTATGCAGACCAGCAGACATCTTCCGAAATCCTCGAAACAGGCATTAAGGTTGTAGACCTTATCTGCCCGTATGCAAAGGGTGGTAAGATCGGTCTGTTCGGCGGTGCAGGCGTAGGCAAAACAGTTCTGATTCAGGAGCTGATTTACAACATCGCAACAGAGCACAACGGCTACTCCGTATTCACCGGCGTAGGCGAACGCTCCAGAGAAGGAAACGACCTTTACTACGAAATGAAGGAATCCGGCGTTCTCTCCAAGACCGCACTGGTTTACGGACAGATGAACGAACCGCCGGGGGCACGTATGAGAGTAGGCCTTTCCGGACTGACCATGGCAGAATACTTCCGTGATGCAAAGCATCAGGACGTTCTTCTGTTCATCGACAACATCTTCAGATTTACTCAGGCAGGTTCTGAGGTATCCGCTCTGCTGGGACGTATGCCGTCCGCAGTAGGTTACCAGCCGACACTGGCCACAGAAATGGGTGAACTGCAGGAAAGAATTACATCCACCAAGGACGGATCCATCACTTCCGTACAGGCTGTATACGTTCCGGCAGACGACCTTACCGACCCGGCTCCTGCTACCACATTTGCTCATCTGGACGCTACCACCGTTCTGGACAGAGGCATTGCATCTCTGGGTATTTATCCGGCAGTTGACCCGCTGGATTCCACATCCAGAATCCTTGCTCCGGACGTAGTAGGTCAGGAACACTATGACGTAGCACAGTCCGTTATCGGAATTCTGCAGAGATACAAGGAACTCCAGGACATCATCGCCATCATGGGTATGGACGAACTTTCCGACGAAGA
>JAZUDB010000205.1:0-10438 GCA_045639385.1 Anaerovoracaceae bacterium
TTGCCAGATGGAAGCGAGATAACAATGTTCTTGAGGCAGGTAATTAAATGGCATTTGAAAGCTTATCGGAAAAACTGAATAATACCTTTAAAAAACTGCGCGGAAAGGGCGTCCTTACGGAGAATGACATCAACGAAGCCATGAAAGAAATCCGTATGGCCCTTCTGGAAGCAGACGTAAACTATAAAGTCGTAAAAGAGTTTGTAGCATCGGTTAAGGATAAAGCGCTGGGCGAAGAAGTTCTGCGCAGTCTTACACCGGGTCAGCAGGTTGTTAAGATCGTTCACGACGAAATGGTCAGCCTTCTGGGAGGTGTTTCCGGAAAACTCACATACAGCTCCTCCGGATTTACCACGATTATGCTGGTAGGTCTGCAGGGTACCGGTAAAACAACCACCGCGGCAAAGCTGGCGGCCTATCTTGTGAAAGAGGGCAAAAAGCCCATGCTGGCAGCCTGCGACGTGCAGAGACCGGCAGCTATCGATCAGCTGGAAGTGGTAGGCGGACAGGTTGGTGTTCCGGTATATACCGACAGAGAATGCAAGGATCCTGCCAAAATCGCTTCCGATGCCAAAAAGCTGGCGGAAAAGAAGGGTTTGAATATTCTGATCGTAGATACCGCCGGACGTCTCCATGTGGATGAAGAATTGATGGATGAGCTGAAGCGGGTCAAGTCGGAGGTCAAACCGTTCCAGATTCTGCTGGTAATCGACGCTATGACCGGTCAGGATGCGGTAACCTCTGCCAGTGCTTTCAACGAAGCCATGGGTGTGGACGGCATCATCATGACCAAGCTGGACGGCGATACCAGAGGCGGTGCTGCACTCTCCGTAAAATCCGTTACGGGAAAACCCATTCTCTTTGCAGGTATGGGTGAAAAAATTGAGGCGTTGGAACCCTTTTATCCGGATCGCATGGCCAGCCGAATCCTGGGCATGGGCAATGTAATGACCCTGATTGAAAAGGTTTCGGAGCAAACGGATGAAGAAAAAGCCAAGGCTCTGGAAGAAAGAATTGCCAAGAACAAGTTTACGCTGGACGATCTTCTGGATCAGATGCGGGAACTTAAGGGCATGGGAGGCGTCGGCAAATTGATTGAAATGCTTCCCGGCGGTGCACAGGCCACCGAAGAACAGCTGGATAAATCCGAAATCGAGCTGCTGCGCACCGAGGCCATTATCTGCTCCATGACCAAAAAAGAACGGGAGGACCCGCGCATTCTGGATGCCAGCCGCAGAAAAAGAATTGCGGCTGGTGCAGGCGTAACAGTCACCCAGGTAAATCAGGTCATCAAAAAGTACGAAGACATGAAGAAAATCATGAAGCAGGTAAACAATATGAAGGGAAAGAAACAGCGGGGATTCGGACGCCGCGGTTTCCTCGGCTTATAGTCAACAACCCGGGAGGGTTCAGATAAATTAGTTAACCATAAGATTAATATAATCAGGAGGATTAAAATGGTAAAGATCAGATTAAAGAGAATGGGATCCAAGAAGGCTCCTTTCTACAGAGTAGTTGTAGCAGATGCAAGAACAACCAGAGACGGATACTGCATCGCTGAAATCGGAACATACAACCCGCTGACAGAACCGGCAGAAATCAAGATTGACGCCGAAGAAGCAAAGAAGTGGATTGCAAACGGTGCACAGCCTACAGACACTGTAAAAGCACTCTTAAAGAAGGCCGGAGTTATCGAAAAGTAAACCGGGAGGGTTTTGTGTATGGTAAATTTGGTAGAATCCATTGCCAAATCCCTGGTAAGCAAACCTGACGAGGTTACGGTAACAAAAACCAGCGAAAAAGATAATTCCATGGTCATTGAGCTGAAAGTTGCCCCGGAAGATATGGGTAAGATTATCGGACACCAGGGCAGAATTGCAAAAGCGCTCAGAACCGTTGTCAAAGCAGCTTCTGCCAGACAGGGCAAGACCGTGGTAGTCGAGATTGTTTCCTAATGGAAAGAGTCAAGGTCGGACAGATTACTGCTCCGGTAGGAATAAAAGGAGAAATTCGCGTTTTCCCGTATACAGACGGGACTGCGCGATTTTCTGATATAGAAAAACTGTTTCTCGGAGACGAAAAAATCCTGCGCAGAGTCGAAAAAATCCGTGCAGACAAGAATTTAATCATTCTGAAACTGGAAGGAATCGATGACCGCAATACGTCGGAGACTCTGCGGGGAAAAGACCTTTTCGTTCCCAAAGACGATTACGAATTGGATGAAGACAGTTATTTCTACGACGATCTGATCGGATGCAGTATTGTAACGGAGGACGGTCTTACCGCCGGCATCCTTACGAACATTATCCAGAATACCGCCCAGGATCTTTACGAGATAAAGACAGAAGATGGGAAGAGCTTTCTTCTTCCCGCGGTAAAAGAATTTATTCTGGATGTGGATATCGAAAACAAGAGGATTAAAGTTCATCTTATTGAAGGAATTACCGGATGAAATTTATTGTACTGACACAATTTCCGGAAATGTTCGCCAGCGTAGTAAATACGAGCATTTTAGGCAAAGCTGCCGAAAAGGGCCTTGTTTCCGTTGAAGTACACAATATCCGGGATTATACGAAAGATAAGCATAACAGAACGGATGATACTCCTTTCGGCGGAGGAGCCGGCATGGTCATGACTCCTCAGCCGGCTTTCGATGCTCTGCGGCAAAATCACGCAGAGGGAAAGCGTATCCTTTATATGTCACCCCGGGGCAGAATTCTGGATAAAGAACTCGCCGAAGATTTATCTGAAGAAGACGAAATCTTCATACTTTGCGGGCATTATGAAGGAGTGGACCAGAGAATTATCGATGCATGGAACATGGAAGAAGTATCCATCGGTGATTATATTCTGACCGGCGGAGAACTTCCTGCCATGGTGCTGATCGATACCGTCTCACGGCTGATTCCCGGTGTTCTGGCTTCGGAAGAAAGCAGCTTGGATGAAAGTATCTACAGCGGTCTTCTGGAAGCGGATATGTATACCAAGCCCCGTGTATACGAAGACCTGGAAGTTCCGGAGGTACTTTTCGGCGGAAACCATAAATTGATTCATCTTTGGCAGTTCGAAAAGTCTCTGAGAATTACAAAAGCACGCAGACCGGACCTGTTTCAGAACTATCTGGACAGCCTGTCTTCAAAAAATCTGACAAAAGAAGAAAAGAAAATACTAAATATTGTAGTGAATGACAACGAAACTATGGATATATAGTGTTTGTTTTGATATAATACTAAAATGAGTTTCTGGAAAAATAAAAAAATAGTTATTACTATAATAATTGTTTTTCTGGTTCTGGTAGCAGCATTGTATACCGTGCTTTACCTGATTCCGGGTATTACAGGTTCTCTGACACCGACTTACATTATAAATTACGGTAAGATGGAAAGTTCTTACCGGGGCAGATGTGTGGTGGTCCGTGATGAAACCTGCTATTTTTCCGATTACAGCGGAACCATTACCCGGTATATCAACGAAAGCGAAAAGACACGAATCGGAACCCGTGTGGCAGATATCTATTCCGGCGGAGATAAACATGCCTTATATTGCAAAAAAACCGGTTTTGTAAGTTATTATTACGATGGACTGGAAGCGGAACTTACACCGGAAAGCGTACTGGAAAGAGATCCTGCGGAATATATGAATACCGAGAGCGCCGCAGAAAGCGTCACCAAAGACAACGTAGAGAAAGATGATTTTATCTACAAGCTGGTAGACGGCGGGTCCTGGTATGTCATGCTTCCGGTTACCCCAGATCAGCTGAGTACCTTCAACATGGGAAGCAATCTGAATCTGGTCCTGGATGACGGAACGGTTTTAAAGGCCAATGCACAGAAAGTTGTGGGTACCGAAACTCTGGCGGTTATGGCCCGGGTGTTGAGTTACTACCCGGACTTTGCTAAAATTCGTACGCTGGACGTAAAAATTGTAACCAGAGAAACGGAAGGACTGGAAATTCCGAAGACCGCCATCGAATACAACGAAGACGGCAATCCCGGAGTGTATGTTCTGGGAACGGACGGGGAATACCACTTTACCAGAATTGAAATACTGGACGAGCAGGAGAATTCCGTCCTGGTTACCGAAGAGCAGTTCAGTACTACTTTGGAAGACGGTACGGAAAAGATTATTTCCAGTGTGTATCTGTACGATGAAATTCTGAAAAATGCCGCAAAATAAAATTCAGGAAAATTTAGATCAAATTCGGGCCGGTCTTCCGGCACATGTACTTCTGGTTGCGGTATCCAAAACGCGTACCGTAGATGAAATACAGCAGGCTGTCGATTGCGGTTGCAGGGATTTCGGAGAGAATAAAGCGCAGGAGCTGTGTGCAAAATATGAAGTCCTTCCGGATGTAAACTGGCACTTTATCGGCCGTCTGCAGAAAAACAAAGTGCGCAGCATCGTGGGAAAGGTTTGCTTGATTCATTCCGTAGACAGCAAGGACCTGGCTTTCGAGATTCAGAAAAGAGCTGCAGCCTGCGGGATCGTTCAGGATATTTTGATTCAGGTCAATGCTGCAGGAGAAACGCAGAAGGGCGGCGTCAGCATTCCGGATGCGGAGGAACTGTTTTATCAGATTCAAAAGGAGTGTCCGAATATTCGTGTCCGCGGACTGATGCAGGTTGCACCGGAAGCGGAAAATCCGGAAGATGTTCGGATTTATTTTCAACAAGTTTATCAGCTGCATCAGAAGCTCGGACTGGAAATTCTGTCCATGGGCATGAGCGGTGATTATAAAGTAGCAATCGAAGAAGGCGCCAACTGCGTTCGTATCGGAAGTGCCATCTTCGGGCAAAGAGTATATAAATTAAGTGAGGTGTAAAAAATGGGATTTTGGAAAAATCTTATCGGAATTGAAGACGACGATGACGAAGACGAAGAATTAGAAGAAGAATTTGAAGAAGAAAGAGCTCCCCGTTTTTCTTTTAATTTAGGTTCTAAGAAAGAAGAAGCGGAACCTGTGAAAGAAGAAGCAAAGCCTGCTCCCACTTTCATGAAGAAACCCGAAACAAGAACTGCGGCTCCGGCAGCTCCTTCCGCTCCGGTAACTCCGTCCAGATCTGCAGTTTCCAGAACTGCGGCTCCGGCAGTTCCTTCCGCTACCAGCAGAAAGTATACCGAACAGTTCAAGATGGTTGTTATCGAACCCCAGTCTTTCGAAGAAAGCCCCAAACTGGTAGATAACCTGAGAGCAAAAAAGCCGGTTATCATTAATCTGGAAAACCTGGAAACAGACGTTGCAAGAAAGATTTTTGACTTCCTTTCCGGTGCAACTTATGCCCTGAACGGAAACGTACAGAAAATTGCAAATAACATTTTTGTATTTACTCCGGATAATGTAGATGTGGCATATTCCAAGGGAACACCGAAGAATGCTCCGGCCGATGACTCTGTAAAGAGCCCCTGGAAATAATGATTATTCTTGCGCTGGCCTATTTTTACAGAATACTGTACATAGCCATTTTGGTTTACTGCATCGGTTCCTGGGTGGTAACTCCCGGAACGAAGCTGTTTTACCTGTGGCAGAAACTGGGATACTTTTTGGATCCGCTGTTTCGTCCTGCCAGGTTTATTCTGCAGAAACTGAATCTGTTCACCATAAGGATTGATTTTACTCCTTGGCTTACCATGATTCTGCTGAATCTTATGTTCAGACTTCTGTTAAATTTATTTTATTATTAATTCCCCTCAGGAGGATAAAGATGATTACACCGGAAGATATTCAGACAATAGAATTCGGAAAAAGTGTCCGCGGATACAAAGAAGAAGACGTAGATCAGTTTCTCGACGATCTCACGCTGGATTATGAAGCGGTTCTGAAAGAAAATGAACAGCTGAAAGCGGAACTTTCCGCTCTTCAGGACAAGTATAAAGAACAGGAAGAGAGTATCTATTATACACTCCAGTCCGCAAAACAGCTGATGTCCGATATTTCCACATCTGCGGAAAGAAGGGCCGAAATTCTGCTGAAGAATGCCCAGCTGGATGCGGATAATCTTACCAGACAAACCAGAAGCAGTCTGGCATATCTGCAGGAACAGGAAGCGGTTTTAAAGAACAGAGTGTTCAAGCTGAAGTCTAAAATCAAGAACATCCTGGAAGCGGAACTGGAAGATATCAATACCATCGAACTGGATCTTTTCCACGAAGAAACCCCGGATACCGTAGATAAGCTGATGTCTTATTCTGCAGAATTTGACGGCTTCTTCGGTGCAGAAGAAATTTCCGCAGAACCGGAGGATAACAGAAAAACTCTGATTGTAGCGGCTCCTCTGAAGGAATACGCGAAAAAAGAAGAAACTGCAGAAGAACAAGTCATTCAGTCTGTTCCCGAAGAAGCTTCTGCCGCAGAAGAACCGGAAGAAGTTGTACTTCATACTGTTGAGGACCTGATGAAAACTGCGGAAGAAACAGTAGAAGAATCAGCAGCTGACATTTTTGAAACCGCAGAAGAAGCGGCAGAAGAAACAGCTGAAGCTGCAGAAGAAATCCAGGAAGCTGTCTGCGAGGCTGTGGAAGACGTGCAGGAAGATGCAGAAAACGGAAAGGATATTGTTTTCAATCTTTCCGACGATGCAATTTCGGAGGAAGAATAATTGTATCTGATTCTTTGTGCAATTGTTCTTTTACTGGATTTTGCCAGTAAAAGAATAGTCGATGCAAATATTCCGCTGGAATCAACCGTAAAGATTTTTCCGGGCGTTTTTGATTTGACTTACGTTCGGAATAAAGGCGCCGCATTCGGTATTTTCTACGGGAAAACAACGCTTCTGGTTATTGTAACCGCATGTCTTCTTTTGCTTATTGCCGGATATGCAATACTTAACCGGAAGAAAATTCCCAAGATGGAAACTGCCGCTCTGGCTTTGATTACAGCGGGCGGTGCAGGAAATCTGATTTCCCGAATGCTGCATGGATACGTAATTGATTTTTTCAATTTCTACTTCTGGCCGATTTTCAACGTAGCGGATATTGCAATTTGCGTGGGATGCGGACTTCTGATACTTTCCGTTTTGATTCTGGAACCCAGAAAAGAAAAAAGGAAAGAAGATACAACGAATAAATAAAGAAAATGCTGCAGGGAAGCTTGCGGCATTTTTTACAGAATAAAGAGGAAAATATGATTCAATTTGAGGGAAAAGACGTATCGTTTTGTTTCAACAATCCGAAAATCGATGAAATGCTGAAAAATGCCATCGATACCGAAAACAGAAGCGAAGAAAAACGGCAGAAAAAAACAGAATCCATGAGTGCTTCCGAAATGGGAGAAAGTATCATTGCCGGTTACTGGCTTACTTTCTTTTCGCAGGCGAAGAAAACAAATGATTTTTCTTACGAACAGTTTAATATGGACTGCTTCGGAGAAGACATTAAAAATTTATTTCAGCTTGTAATCCGGGAAAGTACCCTGGACAGAACGAAAGAAGTCATTGCAAAAACCATTGCTGCTTATCTTTACGGTCTTGCCATGAATGAAGAAAACTGCGGAATTTACGTTTCCCGCATGCGTACGGAATTGACTGCCAAGGATGCAAAACTGCCGCCTCTCTGGGCCAATGCATTTTCCGTAAAAACCGGAAAAGAAGACCGGAAAGACTTCCTGGAAGCAGCTCTGGAATCTCTTCAGTATCCGGTAAAGATAGCCGGCGGTCTGTATTTGAATATGAAACCGTTCGTAAAAGCTTATAAAAAAGCAACGGGCGTGGATTTGTCCGAAAAAGGCATCGGAAATATTGCTTTTATTACAGAATAGCAGAGGTTTTCTTTGGAATTTACAGTTGCAAAAAATTATGAAGGAGAACGTCTGGATTCCGTGCTTTCCCTTTTGATGGAAGACGTTTCCCGGAGTTATATCCAGAAGCTGATTGCTGACGGGCGGGTTTTTGTTAACGGAAAGACCGTAAAGAAAAACTATAAGCTCAGCGAAGAGGAGATTCTGACCGTGGATTTGCCGGAACCGGTGCCCTGCGACGCACAGCCGGAAGATATTCCGCTGGATATCGTGTACGAAGACGAGCATCTGATTGTGGTGAATAAGCCCAAGGGCATGGTAGTACATCCCGCAGCCGGAAACCTGAGCGGAACACTGGTAAATGCGCTTCTGCATCATTGCGGAGCGCTTTCCGTCATCAACGGAACCCAGCGGCCGGGCATCGTGCACCGGATTGACAAAGATACTTCCGGACTGCTGGTGTGCGCAAAATCCGATGAGGCTTATCGCGGCCTGCAGGCGCAGTTTGCGGAACACAGCATCATCCGTGTATACCGCGCAGTGGTCTATTTTGACTTCGATCAGGATGCCGGAACTGTGGATGCTCCCTTGGGAAGAGACCCGAAAAACCGTCTGAAAATGGCGATCGTACCGGACGGAAAGCGGGCGGTAACCCATTGGAAAGTGCGGGAGCGGCTGAAAGGTTTTACAGAGATCGAAGCACGCCTGGAAACCGGCAGAACCCATCAGATCCGCGTGCATCTGACCAGCATCCATCATCCGCTTTTGGGAGATGAAGTGTATACGTTAACCAAGAAGCAGCCTTACAAAACAGACGGGCAGATGCTTCATGCAGGTATATTGGGCTTCGTGCATCCGGTTACGGGTCAGTACATGGAATTTGAATCCGCTCCGCCGCAGATTTATCTGGATACTTTGGAAAAACTGAGAAATAAATAAAAAAAGAACCCCTTGAACGCAGCCATACGGTAACGCAAAAGGGGTTTTGTATTTATTATTGTATGAAAAGTTCTAGAGTTCGGCAATTGCCTTCAGCAGGGCATCCACTTCTTCTTTTTCCGTGGACCAGGCGGTGCAGAAACGAACGATATTTTGTCCGTCTTTTGTCTTGCCTTCGTTTTCAAAGACGAAATCCTTTGCCAGTTTTGCGGTCTGTGCTTCTGTAAGAATTACAAACTGCTGGTTTGTGGGACTGTCAATATAGCTCTTAATCTTCTTGTCTTTAAAGGCCTTGCGAATCTGCATGGCATATTCATCCGCCTGTCTGCAGATATCGAAATACAGATTATTTTCCATCAGTACCGCGAACTGGAGACCCAACAGCCATCCTTTGGCCAGCATGGCACCGTTTTCCTTAATGCTGTTGCGGAAATAAGGCTGAAGCTTCTTGTTCAGAATAATCACTGCTTCTCCGAACATTGCACCGCACTTGGTTCCGCCGATATAGAAGACGTCGCAGTTGTTTGCCAGGTCCTGAATGCTTAGGTCACACTTGTCGCACATCAGTCCGTAACCCAGGCGAGCACCGTCCACAAAGAGATAAATGTCATGATTCTTGCAGACCGCGTAAATCTCTTCCAGCTCCTTCTTAGAGTAGATGGTACCGTATTCGGTGGAATAGGAGATGTAAAGCATGCCCGGAGTGGTAATGTGTTCCGGCGTTTCGCTGGTTTCGCAGGCAATCAGGGCTTCTTCCACCTGTGCAGCGGTAATCTTACCATTCTTTGCGGGAATGGTTTCTACTTTATGACCGCTGTTTTCGATGGCGCCGGTTTCGTGTACGGCAATATGTCCGGATTCTGCTGCAAGTACACTGTGCCAGGGCCGCAGAGAATGTGCAATGACCGTTTTGTTGGCCTGGGTACCGCCAACCAGGAAGTGCACCTCGGCATTCTTTTTGCCGATCACTTTCTTGATCAGTGCAGACGCTTTTTCGCACCAGGGATCCAGTCCGTAGCCCGGGTAATTGTCGCCTGCGGTTTCTGCCAATGCTTTCAGAATGGTCGGATGGGCCGCATGATTGTAATCGTTGTTAAATCTATACATAAGTTTTCATTCCTTTCCTGATAATACTATATCACAATTACAGACCTGGCGGTGGTATAATAATCGGCAGAAAGGACATTTATGACCACACTTACGGATTTCTGCAAAAAAGAATACGGAGAAAAACTTTACAAGCTGAGTCTTTCCGGACCCTTTACCTGTCCGAACCGTGACGGGCACTTAGGCTACGGGGGATGCATTTTCTGTTCCGAAGGCGGCAGCGGAGATTTTGCAGCCTCTGCAAAGCTTACTTTAGATGAGCAGATAGAAGCAGCAAAGGAAAAAGTATCGAAAAAATATAATGGGGATCGTTATATTGCCTATTTTCAGTCCTTTACCAATACTTACGCACCTGCGGCTTTTTTAAAGCAGTTCTACGAACCGGTGGTTGACCGGCAGGACATTGCAGTTCTTTCCATCGCAACCCGACCGGACTGCCTGCCTGAGGATGTGATGGCGGTTCTGGGAGAGCTGCGTCAGAAAAAGCCTCTTTGGGTGGAACTGGGGCTGCAGACCGTAAATCCGCAAACTGCAGCGTACATCCGCAGGGGATATGATACGCCGGTCTATGACCGGGCTGTAGCACAGCTGAATGCTTTGGGGATACATACCGTAACCCACGTGATTCTGGGTCTTCCCGGAGAAACCAGGGAGGATATG
>JAZUDB010000206.1:0-2469 GCA_045639385.1 Anaerovoracaceae bacterium
GTATAGTAGTAGGCCCATTCCTGCTCGCCGTCGTAATTTACCAGCTGAAAACCGGATTCCTCCAGCAGCGGAAAATACGGCAAATCGCCGTCGATATATACCGGCGCGTCGGTGTCCGGCTTGGTGCCGGTATAATACTCCGCCGGGGCGTTTTTCACCTGGTCATGCACCGCCGAAGGGTCGCAGTGCCAGGTGTAATCAAATTCCTCCGCCGCCGCACCGTCCAACTGCGCATGCACGCCGTCCAGCCGGATGACCCGGGCATCCCGGAATATTTCTTCGTTGGAGACGCCGCCTGTTTTTCCGCAGCCGCAAAGCCCTGTAAGAAGGCATAGGGTCAGCGCCAGTGCCGTCATTCGTTTTGTCGTTTTCATGGTATTCTCCGTTTCTGTTTCGTTATGCAGATTCTACCCGCACTTTGTGGATTTCCGATGAACCAAAGCCGAAAAATGTGTAAAAAAAGAAAGCCCGGAAGCCATTCCGACCTTTCCCGGTCTTTGAAAACTGCATCCCGGCTGACCAGGTCTTTGACCCCACACTTGCCTTTACCGGATTTTCCGAGGACTTACTTCTAAACTATGCCATGATCACGGGCGACTCCTGCGCGCCGCTTACGTGGGTCCCTTTGCCCATAGCTGGCCTGGACTTTCAACCTCAGACCCGGGATGCAGATTCATTATACAGAAAAGACCTGTTTTATTCTATCAAATCTTTGCATTATACAGTTTTTTCTGTTCGTGATATAATAAATGTATCTGAAATAAGGAGGTATCAAAATGCAGGAAGTTTATGATTTTGTAAAAAGCTGCGGCACCTATTTTCTGGCAACTGTAGACGGAGACCAGCCGCGCGTACGCCCCTTCGGAACATTCGACCTGTTCGACGGAGGACTCTATATCCAGACCGGTAAAGTTAAGGAAGTATCCAAGCAGATGCATGCAAACCCGAAGGTGGAAATCTGCGCATTCGGAAAAGGCAAGTGGATCCGCATCGAAGCAAAGGCCATCGAAGACGAACGCCTCGAAGCCCAGCAGCACATGATCGATGGACATCCCAGCATCGCCGGAATGTACAAAGCAGGCGACGGAAACTGCGAAGTATTCCGCCTGACCGAAGGAACCGCAACCATTTCCGCTTTCGGCGCAGAACCGAAAGTGATCAAGTTCTAAAAAGTCCGAAAATCACAATTCCCGCGCAGCCGCGCGGGAATTCTTTTTTGCAAAAGGCCCCGCATTCAGCGGAGCCTTCTTTTATTTCTTTTCGCCTCTTAAATTTTCTTCCATCAGACGTTTGATTTCATTCTTATCCAGATTCTTGCTGAACAGATAGTACAGCTTGGCAACCGCAGCCTCCGTGGTCATGTCCGTGCCGGAAACTCCGCCGAAAGACTTTAATGCATCGCTGGTTTCGTAGGTTCCCAGCTGCACCGTCCCATGGGGACACTGGGTGCAGACCACCACAATGGTACCGTTTTCAAAGGCCCGGCCGATGATGGGCAGCAGCGAACTGCCCGTGTTGGGAATGTTGCCCGTACCGAAAGTTTCAATCACAATGCCCTTCAGGCTTTCGGTCATAATGGACTCGAACAGACCGAACTGAATGCCCGGGAACACCTTCAGAACGCCGATAGGAACCTCCTCCAGGCTCTGGAAATGGAAGGCTCCGACAGGCGGCGGAAGCAGTGCGCTTTTGCGGTAGGAAATATCGATTCCGATTTCCGCCAGTGCCGGATAATTGGGAGACACAAAGGCAATCAGCTCGTCCGCGGAATACTTCATGGTCCGGTTGCCCCGCAGCAATTTGTCGCCGAAGCAGATGCAGACCTCCCGCACAATGCCGGCGGCCGCGATCAAAAGGGACGTAATCAGGTTGTCCCTGCCGTCGCTGCGCACCTCGCAGAGAGGAATCTGCGACCCGGTAAGGATCACCGGTTTATTCAGGTTCTCCAGCATAAAGGACAGGGCCGAAGCCGTGTAGGCCATGGTGTCCGTGCCGTGCAGAATCACAAAGCCGTCGTAATCTTCGTAGTTTTCGCCGATTATGGCGCCGATGCGGTTCCAGTCCGACACCGTCATATTGGAGGAATCCAGCAGAGGCAGAATGTCCTTCAGCTCCCAGGCCGGCATACCCTCCGCCCGGAGAGAATCCATGGATTCCAGGGCTTTGTGCAGATAATCCGCGTCCGGCATATAACCCTTATCGGTCTTGGTCATGCCGATGGTTCCGCCGGTATTGATAATCAGTATCTTCTTCATAGAACGCCTCCGCCATACAACTGGCAGTTCTATTTTACCACAGCAGCCGCAGAAATACACGGGCCGGGAAGGCCCGGGACATCAAATTCTTCCGCACAAAAAGCAGGAGCCCTTACGGACTCCCGCTTCTTTCAGACATGTATTGAAATAAGCCTATCGGGGATTATTCTTCGTCTTCCTTACGCTTTCTTCCGAATACGTAAGCTGCTGCGCC
>JAZUDB010000207.1:0-2333 GCA_045639385.1 Anaerovoracaceae bacterium
GATTCTGTCCGCGATTTCATTTCTGTTGGCGCAGAGTACCACCTGTCCCAGACCGGTAGCCACACCGATGGAAACCATATTGATGTAGGCGGAAATGATGTTCTGCGGGAAGAGTGCAAAGATTGCTTTTCCGGCAGCCATGATTCCGAAGGCAATGTACAGCGTTTTGGTTCTTCCGAATCTGGCGCTCAGCTTTCCAATAAACGGATAGATGGCCAGCGAACACAGGGTGTTGATTAGAAGAATCTTGGTCATAATGCTGGTGGAGTGCAGTTCGTAAGTAGCGTAGTAGGCAATATTTGCGGTGACCAGGCTGGTATTCAGCGCGATCATCAGATTCTGCAGCACGTTGTAAATCCAGAGTTTTTCTCTGACCAGGAACTTCATCGCATCCATGAATTTCAGGCTTTCTGCAGCTTTTTTGTCCGCCTGGTATCTTTCATGAACACAGAAGTAGTAAATCATGACGCATGCCACGGAAACGCCGCAGATAATGGTGGCTGCCCAGACGAATTTCTTTCCGTCGGCCAGATTGCCCTGGGCATCCATGGCACCCATCATTTTCAGAATCGGCAGGCAGGCCAGCGATCCGAAAGCAGTACCGATGGTGGTTCCCAGACTGTTGAAGGTTCCCAGCGCAATGCGTCCTTCGTCCGTTCTGGTGACCAGCGCAATGTTATTCTGCGAGGTCGTAAAGAAGGTAAAGAATACGCTGACCATCAGGTATAAAACCAGCGAAATCAGTCCCTGCGTTTTCTGAGATACGGAGAAATCGCAGAACATCATGGCGGTGTTTAAAGCCAGCGGGAATATAAATAAGGAATACGGCTTTAATTGTTCGCCGTTTTTGAACACGTGTTTGGATACGAAATACCCGATCAGCAAATCGTTGATGGCATCCCAAACCGTACCGATTGCCACAATCTGCCCGGCAAACTTTACGTCAAGATACAGAACGTTTGTCAGGAAAAAGGCATAATAATAACTTCTGAAATAGTAAATCGCCGTTCCACCGGTTCCGTAGAACATAAAACCCAGCTTTTCGCCCAGGGTTACTTTCCGTTCTACCTGGTTGTTATTCATTTTTTTCCTCCCTTAAAGATAACCTACACTCCATCTTCGGGATGATATATTGGTTTTTAAGCAAAAAAAAGAGAATCAGGAGTTTTCCTGATTCCTTTTATTCATCGTTTCGTACCCTTTATTTCAGGATTTCGTCCACCGTGGAAACGGTACTGAAGCTCCCCTTGTTGTTTGCAATGATTTCCCGCATCTTCTGCAGTTCAAAGTAGTTCACGTAGCAGATCAGCGTGGTGTTCTCTCCCGCAATGGCGCCCCGGGAAGAGATGATGGTGCAGGTTTTGTTCAGCTCGGCTTTAATATCCCGGATAATATCTTCCGGTTTGGCGGTAATAATGGTGACCTGCTTAATCGCCTCGAAATGATCCGTAAAGCGATTGATAATGGACGTGGCAACGAAATACACCAGCAGGCTCATCAGCGCAGCATCCCGGTTGATCAAAAAGAATACCGCAATATAGACCAACGCATTGAAAATCAGAAGAATCAGGGTCAGACTGTAATTCCGCCCGGTTTTCTGCGACAGTTTCGTTACGATAATGTTCGCCAGGATCTCCGACCCGTCGATGCAGCCGCCGGCCCGCAGGATCAGGGTCAATCCAGCCCCGAGAATGGCGCCGCCGAAGGCGATGGCCAGGAAATGCTCCGTGTCCAGTTCGAAGGGAATTCTTTCAAACAGTGCCAGACCCAGAATGTATACGGCGGAACCCACCAGCGTTCTGGCAAAGAAGGCTTTGCCGATAAAAATGACGGACGCAATCAGGAACGGCAGAAAAATCAGAAACACGCAGAGGGACAAATTCGCCCCGGTAAGCTTGCTGACGATAATGGCAATGCCCGCCGTACCGTAATCGATGGCGTCGTTGGGCAGCAGAATGCAGGCTACGGAAAAGCTTGCCAGCAGTGCCCCGGCAATAATCAGTAAGTAAGATAATAGTTTTTTTGCTTTCATAATGTACCCCTTTATTCTTCTTTCAGTGCTTTCCTATAGTTTCGATTAACCTATTTTACAATCGACAAAATCAACCCATTCCAAATTTGGCATATCATTTATAAACATATCGGATTTCATTTTCAATTTAATACCACTGACTCTTGTCTGATAATTGCAAATCCCCAATACTTTCAAATTCTGCAAATTACTCAGGCATGAATAGTCATATATCTTTTTTGTCTCGCCTAATATTAAGACTTCAAGTTGTTTCAAATCAGCCAAAGAAGAAATATCTTCTATGGCTGTGCCGCTTTCAATG
>JAZUDB010000208.1:0-11948 GCA_045639385.1 Anaerovoracaceae bacterium
GAAGATATAAGAAAACTTACAAATGGGCTAACAGACAAAAATTTCCACGAAGATTTTCCCCAAATATTAAAATTTCTCTACGAGAACCGAAAAGTGGTACTGAACGTTATTAATTCGAATTATAACGATTTTTATTTTCAAAACCTATTGCACCTTACCCGTGACTTGTCAAAAAAATATGTGTTCATGGAATATAATTCAACCATTTCAAATGAAGAAAAAGAAGCAATCGCAGAACGAATTGGATTTGAAATGTTCGGCCGCTTTGCCGACTGGGTGCTTTCTGGAATGCAAGAAGACTTATCTAACCACATAAAATTCAAACCTCATGCACTTCATTCCTCTACTGAGTAGCGTACAAATCTTAAAACAAAAAGACAGGTCACCATTATAGCGACCCGTCTTTTTTTATTCCTCGCGGATGATATAGGTCTTTGCTTCTGCCAGAGCCGCTTCGATCAGGGCCTCGCAGTCCAGCTTGCTTTCGCTTTCCAGAATCTTTTCCAGCTTGGGCTTGGTCACCGGATGCTTGGGCAGGAACACAGTGCAGCAGTCTTCAAAGGGCTGGATGGAAGTTTCGAAGGTACCGATTTCCTGGGCAATGTCCATAATCTGAGTCTTGTCCATGGCAATCAGAGGCCGCATTACGGGCATGCTCACCGCCGCATCGGTTACCACCAGCGAATCGGAGGTCTGGCTGGCCACCTGTCCCAGGCTTTCGCCGGTAATCAGCATCTGGCAGCCGCCCTGCTTTGCCACCCGCTCCGCAATCTTCATCATAAAACGGCGGACCAGAATGGTGGTTTCTTCTTCGGGGCAATGCTGCACGATGGCTTCCTGGATGGGCAGCAGATTGATGCTGGTCATACGGATCCTGCCGCAGTAAGTGGTCAGAATCTTCGCCAGATCCTTCACCTTTTCGAAAGCGCGGTCCGAAGTGTAAGGATAGGAATGGAAGTGTACCGCTTCCATGATCATGCCTCTGTGGGCCATCAGGAAAGTAGCCACCGGAGAATCGATGCCGCCGGAAAGCAGTACCAGCCCCTTGCCGTTGGTGCCCAGGGGCAGTCCGCCGAAGGCAGAGATTTTTTCTTCGTATACGTAGGCCATATTCCGGCGCACGTTCACCCAGAGAATCGCTTCCGGATTGTGCACGTCCACCTTCAGCACCTTGCAGGCCTTCAGCACGCAGGCACCCACTTCCCGGGCGATCCTGGGAGACTCCACGGGGAAGTTCTTGTCCGCCCGCTTGGCTTCCACTTTAAAGGTTTGAATACCCTTCTCCGCAATCAGCCGCAGCATAACTTCCGCAGCCACTGCACCGATTTCGTTGATGGTGTCGGAGGCGTTCATTCCGGTGTAATCGATTTCCGTTGCAGGGCTGATGGAGTCCACGCCGAATACCCGGCCTACCTTCTTTAAGACCAGCTCCGGAGCGGTTTCCAGGGGAGTACGGACGAAAATCAGTCCTTCCAGACGCTCTACCACCAGACCGTCCACTTCTTTTAAAGCACTCTTGATTTTGCCCACCAGCATGCGCTCGAAATAGGGCTTGTTGTCTCCCTTCAGCGCAGATTCGCCGCAGCGGACGATATATACTTTTTCTTTTGTGTTGACCATTATTTCTTAAATGCCTTTCTCAGTCTTCTCTGGCTTTGTACGTACGCAGCGATTTTTTCCACCGCAATATCCATTTCCTCTACGGTGTTGGCCGTATCGAAACTGAAGCGGATGGCCCCTTCGATTTCTTCCGGCTTTAATCCCTGGGCGGACAGCACGTGGCTTCCCTTTTTGTGGGAAGAACAGGCGGAGCCGGTGGATACGTAAATGGCATCCTGCTCCAGCATGTGCAGCAGAACTTCGGCTCTGCAGCCCAGAAAACTGACGTTCAGAACGGAGGAAACTCCGTCTTCGGGGGAATTTATCTTAATATCCGGAATCGTCTCCAGCAGGCGTTTTTTCAGGTATTCCTTTACTTCCGGCTGTACCAGACGCATCTCCGCTGCCGCCGCGCCGAAGCCGGCAATGGCCGCCACGTTTTCGGTACCGGAACGGAAGCCCGCCTCCTGACCGCCGCCCAGCACAAACTCCGGAATATGCAGCCCCTTCTTAATGTACAGGGCGCCGATGCCCTTGGAAGCATGCACCTTATGGCCGGACAGACTGAGCAGATCCACCCCCAGCTTCTTTACGTCCAGAGGCAGCTTGCCGTAGGACTGCACGCAGTCGGAATGCAGCACCGCGTTGGGATACTTTTTTACTTCCGCCGCAATCTCTTCGATGGGGAAAATGGCGCCGGTTTCGTTGTTCACGTGCATGACGGAAACCAGAATGGTGTCGGAATTGAGGGCTTTGCGGAAAGCGTCCATATCCAGATTACCGTCGGGCAGCACCGGAACATAGACCGCGTCGGCCCCTTCCCGCTCCAGCTGCTCAAAGCAGCGCAGAACCGCCGGATGCTCCACCGCCGTGGTAATGATCCGTTTGCCCTGCTTATTGCGGGATCTCCACACGCCCATAATGGCGGTGTTGTCGCTTTCGGTACCGCAGGAGGTAAAATATACTTCCTCAGCGGATGCACCGATGGATTTTGCGATTACTTCCCTGGCGTGCTTTACGATTTTTTCCGCATCCAGGCCGATGTTGTACAGCGAGGAGGGATTGCCGAAATCCTTTTCCAGCGCGTTTTTCATGGCGTCGATGCATGCTCTGCTGGGTTTGGTTGTAGCTGAATTGTCCAGATAAATCATACTCGTTAAAAGAGCCCGCAGCGGTGCGGGCTCATTCCTTTTACTTTGCGTAGTCTACTGCGCGGGTTTCGCGGATTACGTTGACCTTGATCTGGCCCGGATATTCCAGTTCGCTTTCGATCTTCTTGGAAATATCTCTGGCCAGCATCTGGATTTCGCCGTCGGATACCTGGTCCGGCTTTGCAATGATGCGGATTTCTCTTCCGGCCTGAATGGCGTAGGATGTTTCCACACCCGGGGTGGTATTGGCGATTTCCTCCAGATTCTGGAGTCTCTTGATATAGGTGTCCAGGGTCTCTCTTCTGGCGCCGGGACGGGCTGCGGAAAGTGCGTCCGCCGCTGCTACCAGAACGCCTTCGGCGCAGGTATATTCGTAGTCGCCGTGGTGAGATGCCATGGCGCCGATGACCGCTTCGTTTTCCTTGTACTTGCGCAGAACTTCAATTCCCAGTTCCACGTGGGTACCCTGCTGTTCATGGTCGATGGCCTTGCCGATATCGTGCAGAAGTCCCGCACGCTGGGCCAGCTTTACGTTAAAGCCCAGTTCGCCGGCCATAAGGCCTGCCAGATGTGCTACTTCCTTGGAATGGTTCAGCACGTTCTGACCATAGCTGGTTCTGTATCTCAGTCTGCCCAGAAGCTTTACCAGCTCCGGATGGAGATTGTTGATTCCCAGTTCGAAGATGGCGGCTTCGCCCTCTTCCTTAATGGTCTTTTCCACTTCTTTGGTGGATTTTTCCACGATTTCTTCGATTCTGGCCGGGTGAATACGTCCGTCCACAATCAGTTTTTCCAGAGAAAGTCTGGCGATTTCCCTTCTTACGGGGTCAAAACCGGAAAGGATTACCGCTTCCGGTGTATCGTCGATAATCAGATCGATTCCCGTGGCCTGTTCGATGGCCCGGATGTTTCTGCCTTCTCTTCCGATGATTCTTCCCTTCATTTCATCGTTGGGGAGAGGAACCACGGATACGGTGGTTTCCGCCACCTGGTCTGCCGCGCAGCGCTGGATAGCCATGGTAATGATGTTCTTTGCCACCTTGTCCGCATCTTCTTTGGCCTTGACTTCCACTTCCTTGATCATTACGGAAGCTTCCCGTCTTACCTCGTGTTCGATGTCCTTTAAAAGCATGGCCTTGGCTTCATCGGCGGTGCAGCCGGAAATTCTCTCCAGCTCCGTCACCTGCTTTTTCACCAGTTCGTCCAGATTCTTTTCCTTGTCGGTAAGAGACTGCAGCTTGCGGTTGATGTTGTCTTCCTTTTTCTCGATATTTTCGAGTTTGCGGTCCATGGATTCTTCCTTCTGAAGAACTCTGTTTTCCGCCTTTTTCACATCATCCCTGCGTTCGCGGATTTCCTTTTCCGCGTCCACACGGATCTGATGAGCCTCTTTTCTGGCGTCAGAGAGCGTTTCTTTTCTTAAAGATTCTGCTCTGTTCTCTGCATCGAGTATTAAATTTTTAGCCTGTGTTTCCGCACTTCCAAGGAGCTTTTCAGCCTTGTTCTTGCGTAAAATATATCCAAAAAGTATTCCGATCAGCAGAGTTACGACGCCAATGAGGATTGCCCAAATCGGTTTCATTGTTCGTACCTCCGGTAAATTTGTTTAATGATGTATATATAAAATAATATCTAAATCATCAGTTTATGATACTCTATTTTCCCCCTGTTCGTCAAACAAAAACAAAAGTAAGGCAATGAAAAATTCTCTGCCGCATCACTTTGCGCCTCTTTTATTCTTCTGCGGGCTGAATGGTACAGCTTACCGCAGATGATTTCAGCTTGCCCCAACAGAAACGGATTTCGGTCTGCAGGCTGCTGTCCGGTGCAATACCCTCTTTTAAACACAGGCTGCCGCCGGAAAGAACGAAGTATTCCGAAAGCTCTCCGCTTTTTGCGCCGCACACGGAAATCTCACTCAGCGGCGGTACGGAACTGCTCTCCGCCCCGTCTTTGTAGGAAATATGACGGAAAGATACGGGAATGCCCGCCGATCCCACCCGGAAATTCAAACTGCCGGGATTCGTTTTTCCTTCCGCTTCAAAACACAGGACTTCTTCGTTGACGAATACCGTCAGGGTACGCCGGATTCCGCTTCCTGCGGAAATTACCACGGTGCAGTGTCCCGCAAATCCGTGAACCGCCGTAATCGTTCCGTCGGAGGAAATCTTTACGCAGGACCCGAGATCCGCGTAAGAGGACTGCATGCCGGAGGTATCCAGGGCGTAGCTCAGTTTTTTATCCGAAGCATTTTCCGGAAGGACTTTTGCTTTTATTTTATAGCTTTCCCCTGCGGTCAAGGTTAATCTTGCTTCTTCTGCCGGGTCAAAACCGTCCAATTCAATGGATTCCGCAGGAATATCCCGGACCGATACGCGGAAGCTGACGGTTATCGAATCTCCCAGAAGACCGGTCAGGACGGCTTCCACCACCGCCGGATTCTCCGCGGCTTCCAGACCGGTTACCACGCCTTTGCTGCTGACAGATACGGCAGAACTGCCGGATTTTACCGTCCAAACCGCCGTATACTGGGGTTTTACCGACTCCGGAGAGAATTTCAGCAGCGCTGCCAGGTCTGCGGTTTCGCCCTTGCTCAGGGTAATCTCGGCGTGTTCTGCGGTAATGCTGTCCGCTCTGCGTGCCACGGTCAGCCGGGCGCGGGCAATCTTTCCGTTGCTGCTGACACAGGTAATGGTAACGGTTCCCGGATTCTTGGGCGTAATGACGCCGCTGCGGTCCACCTCGGCGATATTCACATTGGAACTGGACCAGCGGTAGCTTCCGGAAAGCGCGTCTTCCGGAGATGTCTTAACGGCAAAGCTGTAGGTTTTTCCGTCTGCCAGCTCCAGCACTGCCTCGGCGGGACTGAGCGAAATGCTTTCCACCGCTTTTCCCACCACAACTTTTGCCTGGGCGTCCACACCGTTTTTGGCCGCCGCAATAATCACGGCTTCCCCGGGACGAATGCCTTCGATCACGCCGGTTTCATCCACCGTCACGATATTGGTATTGGTGCTGATATACGACAGCGCGGTATCTTCCGCATCTGCGGGATGAATCAAAATTTCGGTGGCAAGGGTTTCCCCCGCTGCCAGGGTATAGGTATCCTGACCGAATTCCAGCGCGGTAATTTCGGAGGAAACTTCCACTTCTGCCACAGCCGTCAGACCTTCAATCCGGGCGGTTATTTCAGCGGTTCCCGCGGAAATGCCCTTCATGTAGCCGTAAGCATCGATTTCCACCACGGCCGGATTGCTGCTGGTGTACGTTACCGGCTCGGAAGCATTCAGCGGATCCAGCACGATACCGGCCAGCGCGGTTTTGCCCACCGCAACGTAAAACTTTTCTTCTACAAAAAAGATACTGTTTGCCGGTACGGACTCTTTGTACAGCGCAAAGATAATCGTATCTTCCGTAATCGGCGTATTGAAATCAAAAGAATGACCGCTGCACACCCATTCTTTAAAGACATAGCCTTCTTTGACCGGATCTGCGGGTCGGGCAACGGTTTCGCCCTTTTTCACCCGAACGGATTCCACCGCAGTTCCGCCGCTGGTATGAAAATCCACCGTGCATTTCCGGTTGATTACCAGAAACCACAGCGCGGCAAAAATTGCCAGTATAAGGATCACCGCAAGAATTACAGGTCCTGTTTTTTTACTTTTATGTTTCTGTACTCTGGACATTACAGAATTCTCCTTATACTTGTATTATAGCAAAAATATCCGCGGAATGTATAAAAAAATCGCCTGGCGCAAAGCCTAGGCGATAATTCTTGCTGCAATTTCAATAAAAGTCTTTACATAGTAGGACGATCCGTCCAGTGCAGCCGGAACGCCCCGGTTGTTGCACTGATGAATGGTTTCATCCAGAGAAAGCATGCCCACCAGCGGAATCTCCATGGTCTCGGAAATCCAATCCAGAGACAGTTCCCCGCCGATGACGGACTCTGTAACCTTGTTGATGGCAAAGCATCTGTCTGTCATGCCGATGCTTTCCAGGCGCTTGCTGACCGCATCCGTGTTGCGCACGGAAACATAGTCCGGGGTAACCACCAGCACCGCCTTGTCCGAACGGCCCGCAATGTACTCCATGACCTTGCCGATGCTTACCGGGCAGTCCACCAGCACGTAATCGTAATCCTCCCGGAGTTTTTCCAGCAGAGTCTGAATATGACGGCCGGAAAAACCACTGATTCCCTTGCACTGGGAACAGGGCAGAAGATACAGGTTGGGACAGCAGTCGTGCGCGATGACCGCCTTTTCCAGCGGACAGAGGCCGGAAGCCACGTCGCCCAGGTCGAAAAGAATCCGGTCTTCCATACCGAGATAAATATCATCGTTGCGCAGACCGATGTTCATATCAAAAACCAGGACCTTTGCTCCGGTGTTAGCCAGAATGACGCCCAGATTTACCGTAAATGTAGTTGTGCCGCTGCCTCCTTTGCCGGAAGCAAACATAATTGTTTTTCCCATAGCAGTACCTGTTTTGTTTTAAGTAAAGGTATTTTACCATCTGATACGCCCCAGGAAAAGACATAATTCTGTTTTACAGCAGATTTTCTTCTTTGAAGCTGAAATATCGGCCGTCTCCGATAATAATATGATCCAGCACACGGATGCCCAAAAGATCTCCGGCCCGACAGAGCTGCTCCGTTACATCCCGGTCGCAGCTGCTGGGCGAAGGGTCTCCGGATGGATGATTGTGCACCAGAATCAAAGCATAAGCACCCCGGCGCACCGCACCCGCAAACACCTCCCGGGGCGAAGCGTTGGAAGAATTGATGCTCCCCACGCTGACGTTTTCCCGGGCGATCAGCTCGATTTTGGCGTTGACCATCAGAATACGGAACATTTCCTTCTGCAGAAAGCGCATATCCTCGCACAGAGCCGCTGCACAGGAAGGTTCATTCAATTTGATTTTTTCCGCCGCCGCACCGCTGACCCGCTTTCCCAGTTCCATGGCTGCCGCCAGACGGCAGGCCGTGGCCGTTCCGATGCCCGGCACTCTGCAGAATTCCTCGGGCAGACAGCGGGACAAATCCGCCAGATTGCCCCCTTCCAGCGAAAGTACTCTGGAAGCCAGATCAAAGGCGGAATTCTTTGCGTTGCCGCTGGAAATCAGCAGGGTTAAAAGCTCCGCATTGGAAAGTGCGGAAGCGCCGTGCATCAGCATGCGCTCCCGGGGTCTTTCACATTCCGCAAGATCTTGTATTTTCAGTTTTTCGTCTGCTTTTCGTTCCATAAAAAAAGTGTAAAGTACCGGCACGTTTTACCAGTATTTTACACTTTTATCATCTGCTTCGCAAGAAGAAATTTACAGTATTTGTAAATTACGATTTGAACACCCAGCGTTTCTGCACCACGTAAGTGGCAAAAAACAGACCGCAGTCGATAATCAGTTTGATGATGGTTCTGCCGAAGCCCACGATGCCCACCTTGTCCGCCAGGAAGAAGGCAGCCGTACAGAGCACGTAGGAAGCCAGATAGTGGAGCAGCGCGGTAACCGCGTATTTTGCCACGGACTTCCCCTTCTTTTCCTCGCTGGTGAATACCCAGCGGTAATTGATTTCGTAATTCAGAAATGCGGAGCATACTCTGGCAAGTCCCGTGGAGAACAGGGTTTCCAGCACAATGGACTTTATGCCCTGTCCCAGTTTGTTCAGAATGGTGAACAGAACGGCGTCCAGCAGTGTGCAGCTTAAAGAGCTGAGCACATACTTAAACGTTCTGGATCTGGAAATGATGGGCTTGTAGATCCGCACGGAATCCTTGATCACCCGGAAGTGAGAGCTTTCGTTTTCGTCGATATAAACCGTCTGAATGGACACCTGGGAGTACGGAATTTTATTTTCACTGATATACATCAGCATGTTGCTTTCGTACTCGTAGCGTTCCCCTTCGATTTCTTCGGCAAAGGGTTTTAAACAGGCAAAAGGAAAACCCCGCAGCCCGGTCTGGGCGTCGGTAATCTTCATTTCAAAGAGCCACTGGAACATTCTGGCGGTAATTTTATTGCCGATTTTGTTGTGCAGAGGCACATTGCTCTGATCGAAATCGCGGCAGCCGAACACCACGTCTTCGGGGTGCTGCATCATGTGCTCCGCCACACGCACGGTATCTTCCGGCGTATGCTGTCCGTCGCCGTCCACACTGATGGCGCCGTCCACCTCCGGCAAATTTTCCGCAATATAGGTAAAGGCGGTTTTTAAAGCGCAGCCCTTGCCCCGGTTGACCGCATGGGTCAGAAGCACGCATTCCGGATGATCCGCCAATGCCCGGCGGAAATGCTCCTTATTCTCTTCTTTGGAGCCGTCGTCCACCAGAACCACGTGCCGGAACCCGGCAAGAATCATGCCGTCTACCACTTTATTAAATTTTTCGTCCGGATCCAGGGACGGAACAATAATCGCATAGTTAAACATATCGTTATTTTAGCATAAAGCCTTTCAAAATCAAATATAAAGCTCCGGTTTTCACCGGAGCCTCTTCTTGGTGGACTATACAGGACTCGAACCTGCGACCTCCTGCGTGTGAAGCAGGCGCTCTAACCAGCTGAGCTAACAGTCCGTATGCGGACCGGAAAACCGGTCCGGGTAATCTTAGAGATTGCACATGTAGTTGAAGGTGCGGATGAGCTGGTTGGTGTAGCCCATTTCGTTGTCATACCAGGAGGTAATTCTTACTTCGTAGGTATCCTTGCCGCATTCGCAGACCATGGTCTGGCTGGCGTCGAAGAGAGAACCGAAGGTGCTTCCGATTACGTCGGAAGAAACGATGGGTTCGTCGGTGTATCCGAAGGAATCGGATACGGCAGCCTTCATAGCTTCGTTGATCATGTCCACGGTGAGCTTCTTGGTGGACTTCACCACTGCATCCAGGATGGTGATGGAGCCGGAGGGAACCGGAACTCTCATGGCATTGCCGACCAGCTTTCCGGCCAGTTCCGGAATAACGTTGGCGATGGCCTTGGCTGCGCCGGTGCTGTTGGGAACGATGTTCACGGCGGCTGCTCTTGCTCTTCTGAAGTCACCCTTGCGGTGCGGTCCGTCCAGAATCATCTGGTCGCCGGTGTAGGCGTGAACGGTGGTCATCATGCCGGACTGAATGGGAGCCAGCTTGTTGAGCACATCGGTCATGGGTGCCAGGCAGTTGGTGGTGCAGGATGCGCCGGATACGATGGTATCTTCTGCGGTGAGTGTGTTTTCGTTTACACTGTAAACGATGGTGGGAACGTCATCTCCTGCCGGAGCGGAAATGAGAACCTTCTTGGCGCCGGCATCGATGTGAGCCTGTGCCTTTTTCTTGCTGGTGTAGAAGCCTGTGCATTCCAGAACCACGTCTACCTTCAGCTTTTTCCAGGGCAGCTTTGCTGCATCCGGTTCTTTATAAATGGTGATCTTCTTGCCGTCAACGCTGATATAGTCTTCGCCGGCCTCGATCTCATGTCCGTCCCAGCGCTTCTGTGCACTGTCGTACTTGAGGAGGTATGCAAGCATATCCGGGCTTGTAAGGTCGTTGATTGCCACAACCTTGAATCTCTTGTCTCCGCAGATTTTGCGGAATGCCAGTCTGCCGATTCTTCCGAATCCGTTAATTGCAACTTTAATCATTCGTTTTCTCCTTTTTTCTTCTGACTGCAGCCACAGCACAGAACGCTGCGACAGCACAGCCACCTACTATTATAGCGATTCTTTTCTTCTTGGCAAGAGCTTTTGCTTCTTCTTCCGCCTTCTTTTCCGCGGCAATGCGTTCTTCTTCCGCCTTCCGCTGTTCTTCGGCGATGCGCTTTTCTTCCTCGATCCGGGCCTTTTCCTGGTCTTCGTAACTGGTCAGTCCCTCAAAGAAATCGCTTCCGGAAACGTCCAGCGAAGGGTCGCCCCATACCATGCCGAAATGCAGCGGGCTGTAGGTTTTAATCTGGGACGCCTGGGTAATCTTATTGGAGCCCTTTCCGTAGATCCAGCCGTAGAACCAGGTCCAGTGCTGGGACTTATGTTCGGAGAAGCCCCGCTCCTGGGTAATCTGGAAAGGCGTTTTGCCGTCCAGCAGGTCGGAAGGCTCATCGATGCAGGAAAGCACCACCGGGTTCTCTTCATACAGGTGCAGGTACACCTTCTTCAGGAAGGTAAATTCGCTGCCGTAGCGCTCCAGGCACTTCTGCACGGCACCGCTCATCAGAATGTGCATGCCGTGGCCGTATTCCCCGTTCACATCGTGGGTCACCAGCACCTGAGGCTTGTAGCGGAGAATCATCTGATGAATATCTTCAATAACATCTTCTTCCGTGATATCGTACTTGGCCAGATTCTTTAATGCCTGGTCGTAGCTTTCTGAGTAAGCGTCATAATAGCCAAAGCTGTCCGGCATATGGGTAATGCCCACACCCCACAGTCCGTTGAGACGCTCCTGGTTTCTGCCGCTGGATGCGGTATGATCCGTGGCATAAACCACCTGCACGCCCAGGCCTCTTACCTGTGCATAGTAAGGCAGCAGCCCTGCAAAGAACAGCTGTTCATCGTCTGCGTGACTGGACAGCAGCAGAATGTCGGTGCATCCCGCCAGAGGTTCTTCCCAGTCCTTGGGCATCAGAACCTTGCTGTAGTCCGTTACTTCATTGCGGGCAAAGTTCTGGGTATTGCCGTCCATGGTCAGCTTCCAGGACATCATCTCGCCGCCGTAGGCCTTGCAGTAAGCCCGGCGGTCCTTGTTGTCCTCAAAGAAGGTAATCTGGCCGTCCACACTGTTGTAGGACATGCTCACCTCACCCACGTGCTGTTTATCGTAGTACATAAAGCAGCCCACCAGTCCGCCGTCGTGTACATAGCCGTGGTCGGAATCGTAGCCGTCGATTTTAATCTTGCAGTTGTTCACGTTGCTGTAGCCGAAGGCATAGGCCCCGCCCATGAACTGCTCGTCCTTGTAGGCCTTGTCCGTATCCACGCAGACCAGCACAGAGTCCACGCTGCTGTTTTCCACGGTGCAGGCGCCGGCAAAGCCGAAGAAGCCGCCGGTTCCGAAGCAGTGACCCGCGGTGGTGGCGTAGGCTCTTCCTTTTATATTGCAGTTCTCCACTGTGGTGTTGTAGGCGTAACCCGCGATCAGACCTGCGAACATGGATTTGTCGCAATCCTCACCGCCGATATCAATGCGGATGTTTTCCAGGTTCAGATTCTTAATTACCGCATTCTCCGCTGCA
>JAZUDB010000209.1:0-7303 GCA_045639385.1 Anaerovoracaceae bacterium
GCGCAGATTTTTCAGCCGCGCCGGCGCCGGAATTCCGGTGACCCGTTCCAGTTCGTCCAGGGCTTCAAAACCGTCAAAGCCTTCCGTTCCCAGTGCCTGCAGAATGGCCGGTGCAAATTTATAGGGACTGGCGGTGGACAGAACCACGCAGAATTCTTCGCCGAAGCACTTTTCCGCACAGCTGCAGGCCACAGCCGTGTGGGTATCCATCAAATAATGATTTTCCTGCCAGTATTTGCGGATGATTTCCGCCGCCTCCGCATCCTCGGCAAAGCAGCCGTCGAAATCCGCCCGGATTGCCGCCAGAACCTCCGGAGAAACCCGGAACACTCCCTGCGACCTCAGATCCTGCATATACGCCTTTACCGTTTCGCTGTTCTGCCCGCAGGCGTAGTATAAAAGACGCTCCAGATTGCTGGAAACCAGAATATCCATGGAGGGCGAAGATGTCAGGAAGAACTCCCGCCGCCGGTCGTAAACACCGGTGGCCAGAAAGTCTGCCAGCACCTTGTTCTGGTTGGATGCGCAGAGCAGCTGGCCCACGGGAAGACCCATTTTCTTTGCCAGCCAGCCCGCCAGAATATCGCCGAAATTGCCGGTGGGAACCGCAAAGTTTACGGGGGTTCCGAAGCGGATCTTTCCGTCCCGGATCAGCTGGGCGTAAGCAAAGAAATAGTAGCTCACCTGGGGCGCCAGCCGGCCGATATTGATGGAGTTGGCGCTGCTGAAGCGCACGCCGGACACCTGCAGACTGCACAGCGCATTCTTCACGCCGGTCTGGGCATCGTCGAAATTGCCCTCCACCGCGCAGACACGCACGTTGGCCCCTTCCTGGGTCACCATCTGCATTTTCTGCACTGCGGAGACTCCGTCCCGGGGGTAAAACACGGTAATTCCGGTGCCGGGAACGTCCGCAAAGCCCTCCAGGGCAGCCTTGCCCGTGTCGCCGCTGGTGGCGGTTAAGATGACGATTTTCTCCTGCAGTTGGTGGGCGGAAGCGCTGCCCGCCAGAAGCCGGGGCAGCAGGCACAGAGCCATGTCCTTAAAGGCGCTGGTGGGTCCGTGGTACAACTCCAGAAAAGCTTTGCCGCCGGCGTATTGCACCGCAGCCTTTTCCGGCACGTCGAATTTGCCGCCGTAACCCGCCTCGATTTCCCGCTCCAGCCAGTCCTGCGGAAGTTCCGGAATCAGCAGATGAATTATATAAGCCGTCAGCCGGTTATAGTTCATGGAAAGCAGTTTTTCTTCGTTCAAAGCCGCGTCCGGAATGTTTTCCGGCACGTAAAGGCCTCCGTCCGGAGCCAATCCCTGCAGGATGGCCGCCATGCCGTCGGTAGATTTGCTGCTGTCTCTGGTACTGATATATTTCATGGTATATTTTCCTTTTTTTGCGTGAATTTTTTCTTGTAAAAACATATTTGCTATTATATAATGTCCGCTATATAAATACAAATGTTTTTAGCACAAAAACACAGGAGAAATCATGAAAGTTGCGATTTTGGGCTACGGCACCGTGGGAAGCGGCTGCGGAAAGGCCCTGAAAAAGGCCGGAATTGAAGTAAAGCGGGTCCTGGACCTGCGCAGCATTCCGGAGATAGACAAGCTGCGGACCACGGAAATCCGGGACATTCTGGACGATCCGGAAATCGGCATCGCAGCAGAATTGATGGGCGGAGAACATCCCGCTTACGATTTTGTAAAAGCAGCCCTGCTGGCGGGAAAACACGTGGTCACCGCCAATAAGCAGATGCTCTCGCTGCACTATGCGGAGCTGACGAAGCTGGCGGAAGAGAAAGGTCTTTTCCTGCTCTATTCAGCCACGGCGGGAGGCGGCATTCCCTGGATCCGCAATCTGAAGCGTACCGCAAAAACCGACGACATTCTGCGGCTGGGCGGCGTCATGAACGGAACCACCAACTACATTCTGGACAAGATGCAGACCGAGGATATGGATTTTACCCAGGCACTGCAGCAAGCCCAGGCACTGGGTTATGCGGAGGCAGATCCCACGGCGGACGTAATGGGCTACGATGTGCGGGCCAAGCTGGCAATTTCCTGCAACGTGGCCTGGGGCGGCGCCATGGATCCCCTGTCCATCCCCACGGAGGGCATCACCGGAATTACCCGGGAAGATATAAAGGAAGCAAAAAAACAGGGTCTGGTTTACCGGCTTCTGGGCAGCGCGGAAATGACGCCGGAAGGCATCCGGGCGGAAATCAAACCAGAACTTGTGGGTCCGGAGCACCCTGCTTACCAGCTTTCCGGTGCGGAAAACCTGTTTTATTTCGAAGCCGCCCAGAGCGGCAGAATCAGTTTCCGGGGCATGGGCGCGGGAAGCGGCCCCACGGGAGCCAACGTTGCGGAAGATATCGAGGAGATTTTAGAAAAATATGCTTAAAGTTGCAAAATTCGGCGGAAGCAGCCTGGCCAATGCAAGCCAGTTTGCCAAAGTAAAAAATATTATCGAAGCGGACCCTGCCCGGAAAGTGGTGGTGGTCAGCGCTCCGGGAAAACGCTTTTCCGAAGACAACAAAATTACGGACCTGCTGTATCTCTGTTACGCCCACATTAAGTACGGCGTGGATTACCACGGTATGCTGGAAACCGTAAAAGACCGTTATCTGGAAATTGCCGCAGACCTGGGCCTGAATCTGAATATGGACGATGCCTTTGCGGAAATCGACCGGAACCTGAAGAACGGTGCGCCGGAAAGCTATCTGGTGTCCCGGGGAGAAGCCCTCTGCGCCAAGCTGATGGCGGCCTACCTGGGATGGAACTGTGCGGAAGACTGCATTTACCTGAATTACGACGGCAGCATCGACACGGAGAAATCCCACGAAGCGCTGCAGGCAGCCTCTCTGAAATTCGGCGGTAAGATGGTAGTTCCCGGCTTTTTCGGTCTGCTGCCCGACGGTACCACAGCCCTGATGAGCCGGGGCGGTTCCGACATCACCGGCGCGGTCTGTGCGGCGGCGTTGAACGCGGACGTGTATGAAAACTGGACCGACGTGCCCGGCATTCTCATGGCAGATCCTTCCATCGTGGAAGACCCCCTTCCCATTCCGAAAATCACCTACGACGAGCTGCGGGAGCTCACCTACATGGGCGCCAAGGTACTTCACGAGGCCTCGGTTTACCCGGTCAAGGTGGCAGGAATCCCCATCAACATCCGGGATACCAACCATCCGGGGATGGAAGGCACCCTGATCAGCGAAAGCTTTGCGGAGGACGAACCGGACGACGACAAGTTCTACATCACCGGCATTGCGGGGCGGAAAAACTATACGCTGATTGACGTAAAGCAGGACAATATGGCCCTGGGCACCCTGCGGGAGGCCTTAAAAAGTTTTGCCCAGCGGGGCATAAAACCGGAGCAGATCAATGCGGGTCTGGACGTCTTTACCGTGGTCATCCAGGGAGACGTGGCAAAGCAGTCTCTTTACAGTATCGCAGGCGAAATCGAAAAAATCACCGGCGAAGGCAGCGTGCACATTACGGAAGGTATTTCCCTGATTGCCTGCGTTTCCCGGCGCATGGTGTTTAAGCCCGGTATTTCCGGCAAAATTTTCGGCGCACTGGGCGAAAACAAGATCAATATCCGTCTGATTTCTCAGGGAGCCAAGGAGCTGAACATCCTCATCGGCGTAGCGGATGCGGATTACGAAAAGACCGTCCGGGTGCTCTGCAGCAGTTTTACAAAGAGGTAGCAAGATGAACGTAGCAATACTGGGCGCCAGCGGCGTCGTAGGCCAGGAAATGCTGAAGGTCCTGGCGGAAAGAAATTTCCCCATCGACAGCTTAAAACTGCTTTCCGGCCCCTCCAGCGCGGGAAAGAAGACCCTGTTCTGCGGAAAAGAATATACGTACGAAGAAGCCTGCGACGACAGTTTTGCCGGCATGGACCTGGTGCTGGGCGCCGCGGAAAATGACGTGGCCAAGCGCTTTGCTCCGGCCATCCGGCAGGCAGGCGCAATGTTTGTGGACAATTCCAGCGCATTCCGGCTGAATCCGGAGGTTCCCCTGGTGGTGCCGGAGGTAAATCCGGAGGACGTAAAGCTGCACAGCGGCATTATCGCCAATCCCAACTGCGTCACCATCATCGCCATGGTGGCGGTGAATGCCATTCAGAAGCTGAGTTCCATCCGGACCATGACCGCTTCCACCTATCAGGCGGTTTCCGGTGCGGGAAAAGCGGGTCTGGCAGAGCTGGAGCAGCAGGCAGCGGCCTATCCGGACGCGGAAAACTACCAGATCAAAGCCTTTCCCCAGCAGATTGCCTTCAACCTGATTCCGAAAATCGGCGACGCAACGGACAACGGCTATACAAAGGAAGAGATGAAGCTCTTGAACGAAGGCCGCAAAATCCTGCACAATCCGGAGATGAAGGTATCCTGCACCTGCGTGCGGGTTCCGGTATTCCGCAGCCATTCCATCAGCATCAATCTGCAGACCGAAAGGCCGGTCAGCCCGGAAGAAGCCCGGGCGGCCATCGAAGCGGCTCCCGGCTGCAAAGTGCTGGACAATACGGCAGAAAACGTATTTCCCACGCCCCTGCTTTCCTCCGATCTGGACACGGTCTTTGTGGGACGAATCCGTGAGGATCTGGCAAACGGCGGGCTTGCCCTCTGGTGCTGCGGCGATCAGATTCGCAAAGGTGCCGCTACCAATGCGGTACAGATTGCGGAGCTTTTGCTGTAACTGTTTGATAAAAACAAATTTATTCACAATTTATTATTGACAGCGCACATAATATTGATTAAAATATCACACAATATGAAGATTCTATACGCATTTACATGTTCATCCAGCTCTATCTGCGGCTCCTCTTGCAAGGTGCCGGTTTTGACGTAGCTTTTGGATGAAATGAAAATGCAAAGAAATTTTGATCATCGTCCGGAGGCTGCGGCCTCCGTTTTTTTTGTCAAAAGGAAGGGATTCGATGGAAAAAAGAGTTTACAATTTTGCGGCCGGCCCCTCGGCCATGCCTTTGGAAGTCCTGCAGAAAGCGCAGGACGAGCTGCTGTGTTACCCGGGCGCGGGCTGCAGCGTCATGGAAATGAGTCACCGTTCTCCGGAATTTCAGAAGATTGCGGCAGACGCGGAGGCTTCTCTTCGCCGGCTGATGGATATTCCCGAGGAATATGCGGTACTGTTCCTCCAGGGGGGCGCGTCCATGCAGTTTTCCGCCGTCCCCATGAACCTGACCCATCAGGGAGAAACCACCGCCTACGTGGTTTCGGGGAACTTTGCGGGCAAAGCCCTGGAAGAAGCAAAGCGCTGGGGAAACGCAGTCTGCGCAGCCAGCTCCAAAGAAGCGGGATTTACCTGTTTTCCGAAGATCACGCCCGCGGGCATTCCGGCGGATGCAAAATATCTGCACATCACCGGCAACAATACGGTCTACGGCGTCTGCTGCAATACCCTGCCGGACACCGGCGGCATCCCTCTTGCGGCGGACTGGTCTTCCGCCATTCTGAGCAAACAGATCGACGTAAAAAAACACGGCCTGATCTACGCCGGCGCACAGAAAAATATGGGGCCTGCGGGGCTGACCGTGGTAATTGTAAAAAAAGACATAATACTTAATTCTGTCGACTCGTTGGTACCAACCATGCTGCGCTACGGTCCGCAGATAGACAACGGATCCATGTATAACACACCGCCCTGCTGGTCCATTTATATGGCAGGCCTGATCTTCCGCTGGATCGAAGACCGGGGCGGCGTGGAAGAGATGGAAAAACGCTGCAAAGAGAAGGCAAAAATCCTTTATGACCTGATCGATGCCTCGGATATTTACCGCAATCCGGTGACTCCGGAAGACCGGTCCATCACCAACGCGGTGTTTACCCTGCCCACCAAAGAAGCCACGGACCGCTTCGTCAAGGAGGCCGGGGAAGCGGGTATCATCAACATCAAAGGACACAAAGCCGCCGGCGGCCTGCGGGCGTCCCTCTACAATGGCGTCAGCCTGGAGGCTGTGGAAGTTCTGGCGGAATTCATGACAAAATTCCATGCATAATCAGGAAGGAGCATATTATGTATAATATTAAGCTGTACGATAAACTGGCCAAGGCCGGTATGGACGTTTTTGACGAAAAGAAGTACTATATTGCGGAAGATGCGGAGAATCCGGACGGAATTCTGGTGCACTCCACCCCGCTGCATGGGGTGCAGTTCGGAAACAATCTGAAATCCGTGGTGCGCATCGGCGCCGGGGTCAACACCATTCCGGTGGACAAACTGACAAAAACGGGCGTTGCGGTATTCAACTGCCCCGGCGGCAACGCCAACGCAGTAAAAGAACTGACCATCGCCGCCATTATCATGGCCATGCGCAACGGCATCCAGGCCATGCAGTGGGTAAAAAGCCTGCCGGACGAAGAAACCGAAGCCGGAAACACCGTGGAAAAGGGCAAAGAGGCCTTCCGCGGCCCGGAACTTCTGGGCAAGACCATCGGAATTATCGGCGTAGGCGCCATCGGCAGCCGCATGGCAAAACTCTGCCACGACCTGGGCATGAAAGTCTACGGCTACGACCCCTACCTGCCCCATTTGCGGGTGCAGGAGCTGAGCCAGTACCTGAGCTTTACCCAGACACTGGAAGAACTGCTGCCCCTCTGCCAGATCATTTCCATTCACGTGCCTCTCAGCGACGCCACCGAAGGCATGCTGGGCGCGGCGGAATTCGCGCAGATGCAGGACGGCGTCATCCTGGCCAACTACGCCCGGGGACCGCTGGTAAACGACGAAGCCCTCTGCAAAGCCCTGGACAGCGGAAAAATCAAGGCTTACGCCACAGATTTCCCCACCCCCGCACAAATGCGCCGGAACGACGTGATCTTTACCCCGCACCTGGGCGCGGGCACTCCGGAAGCGGATGCCAACTGTGCGGTAATGGCAGCCCATCAGACTATGGACTACATCGAAAACGGCAACATTACCAACGCAGTCAATCTGCCCAACGTAAGCTTTGCCCGGGCCGACGGCGACCGCATTACCATTATTCACGAAAACAAGGTGGGCATGCTGGGTCAGTTTACGGACAAAGTAGCAGCCATGAACCTGAACATCGAAAACCTGGTGAACAAGGGCAAAGGAGACATTGCCTACACCATTCTGGACTTTAACGAAAGCGTTCCCTGCGAACTGGCGGAAACACTGAAAAAAATCGGCGGCGTGTACCGCGTAAGGATTATTCGATAATGAACTATAAAGAAAAACTGGCGGAAGCGGGCGCGGCACTGCCTGCTCTCCTCTTCCCCGCAAAACAAGTAAATCTGCAGAAATTCGCCTGCATTGCCTG
>JAZUDB010000210.1:0-5530 GCA_045639385.1 Anaerovoracaceae bacterium
GCCGTCCCGATCCAGTATATCGCCCCGCAGCGCGGAAATCACGTTGTCTGCGGTCTGCTGCCGGGGAGCCTTCTGGGTGTATTCGGGCCCCATCACGATCTGTTGCCAGGCCACCCGCAGAGCCAGCGCGCCGAAGCAGACGGCAAAAAAGGCAAAGACGAAAAGAATTCTTTTTCTGTTTTTAAAACTGGGTTTATTGTTTTTCATAAAATCAATTTCAAAAACGACGCCCGTTTTTGATGCGGCGTCGTTTATTCGTATGCGTTAAGTTTCAGTGCCATCGCGAAGTCTCTTACACCGTCTCCGGCGTCCTTGACGTATACGATGTTGCTGAAGCCCGGGTATACCAGGCCCATTTGGATGGCCCGGTCTTCCAGATTGGCCACATTGGTGGCGGTTTTGATCTTTACCTGCAGATTTGCGATTTTGTAGTCGGAAGCCTGGGTTTCGTTGTTGATGCTGTTGATCTGGTACTGCAACTTGGAAGAATAGGCGTTCAGGGATACCAGGCCGATGCTCAGGGCTGCCGTTACCACCAGTGCCATGATGGTCAGTACGATCATTTTCTTTTTATTCTTAAATACGTTTTCGAAAAACTTGGTCATTTTATATTTTCTCCACGATTCTCAGCTTTGCGCTGCGTGCTCTGGGATTGATTGCCAGTTCTTTGCTGTCCGCTTCCACGGGCTTGCGGGTCACTTTTTTTACATCCGGTTTCTTGCCGCAGGTGCATACCGGAAAATCCGGCGGGCAGGTGCAGGGATCCAGATGCTTCTGAAAACACTCTTTTACGATGCGGTCTTCCAGGGAGTGGAAGGTAATTACCGCAAGTCTTCCGCCGGGAGCCAGACAGTCGATGAAATCGTCCAGGCAGGTTTTTAAATGCTCCAGTTCCTGATTTACCTCGATGCGAATGGCCTGAAAGGTTCTTTTCGCGGGATGAGGTCCTTCCCTTCTTGCCGCGGCAGGAACCGCAGCCTTTATGATTTCCACCAGTTCAAAGGTGGTTTCGATCTCTTTTTCTTTCCGGGCGTCGCAGATAAATTTTGCGATCCGGGATGCCCATTTTTCCTCCCCGTAAGTTTTGATGATGTAGGTCAGATCTTTTTCGGAATATCCGTTGACCACATCCTTTGCGGTAAAGCTTTCGTCCCGGTCCATTCTCATATCCAGCGGGGCATCACTCTGGTAAGAAAATCCCCTGCTCGAATTGTCTAGTTGAAAGGAGGAAACACCCAAGTCGAGCAGGGCGCCATCTAATTTATCTATTTTCAGTTCATCCAATACAAGCTTGATATCGGAGTAATTGCTGTGAACAAAGTGCTTGGTGCAGCTGTATGCAGCCAGTCTGCCGCCTGCTGCCGCCAGGGCATCCGTATCCCGGTCGATACCGATCAGGGTGCCTTCCGGGCTCAGTTTTTCGCAGATTCCGGAAGAGTGACCGCCGCCGCCCAGCGTACCGTCGGCATAAATACCGTCCGCCTTGATGTCCAGCCCTTCAATCACGCTCTCGTACAGAACGGGTACATGATGGAATTCCATAGGCTACACCTGATACTTTTCCGAGAATCTGGTAAAGTCGTCCTGGGAAAGCAGTCCGCCGTTGGCATCGTTGTCGTAGATTTCCTTGGCCCAGATTTCCACCCGGTCCATCAGGCCGATGGTGACCAGTTCTTTGTCGATGCCGGCAAACTGACGAAGATCTGCCGGAAGAACCGTTCTGCCCTGCTTATCGATTTCGCATTCCACGGCACTGCCGTAGGTGTAGCGGATGAAAGCTCTGGCTTCCGCGTCGGTGCGGGGCAGGCTCATGATCCTGGCCGTCTCCGCCTCCCAGGTCTTTAAGGGGTAAAGCACCAGGCAGTTATCCAGACCGCGGGTAAGAACACACTTCGGACCCAGCTCCTCCCGGAACTTGGCCGGTGTGATTACCCGGTTCTTTGCATCTATGGAGTTTTGGTAAAAACCCATCAACATCGGACGAAATTTGCTCCTTCGGCACCACTTCGGAGGATACTTTCCCCCACCCTTAATTTTCCTCTCCACTTTACACCACTTTTTGAAAATAATCAAGGTTATTTTCAAAAATTATGGGATTTTACTCCACTTTTCTGCAAATAAAAAGGACGCCGATTTCTCGGCGCCCTGGCTCCATAGAAGTTCTACGCCCCTCCGGTCCATTTCTTCGAGGCCCAGTAATACGCTTCAATAATCTTATGAATTTCTGCCGCAACTGCAACATCTTTTGCACTGACTATGTTTTTCTCGTATGCCTCTTCCAAATTGTACAGCCCCTCAGAAGAATACACATTAAGGAAAAAATCTTCCGAATGATAGAAATCAACCCCTGCTATGGTCTTCGTTGTTTCTACAGTAAGAAATCCATTACGGAAAAGTATTGCCCTCCCGCTATATATTCCGTAACAGCGAAGGCCGTTTTTCATTCCGGTTTCATCTATGCGCATCCAATAATCTTTCCCTGCAGTAAATTCATCGTTAATTTGGGATTTTAATGTATCGTCCGGCATTTCTACCATAGAAAGAGCTTTTTCATATAACGGAAAGATTGATTCCGGGGAAATCTGACCATCCATTGCCATCCGTATCATGTCCATCCCTTTGAATTCCCCCAGGATTCCCAGCGGGTCTTCCAGATCATAATCCGGATTTTCAGGGGCCGCCTCTACATCAAACTCCCCTGTTTCTGTCTTCCCAGGATCATTTTCGCCGGGTTTGTTCCCGTTTGAACAGGATGAAAGCAAAAGCAAAACTGCGAGCAAAAATGCTGCCGTACAATATTTCCATCTGTTTTTCATATTTCACCCTCCTTGTTTCCTAAAACATGTTCTCAGCTAAAATCATCTCATAAAACATGACTTGCCTGGTGCAAAACAAAAAGGAGCCCGCAAGAAAATACTTACTGGCTCCTATATTTACCAAACGGATGAAAGTCCGCACTCTCTCTATGCAAGCGCGTCCTCTTTTTTGCATTTCGATTTTCAGGAAAAACCCTCACATCACAAAGCATCACAACAAATCCCCCCACTTGCATATTATATAAGCTTCTAAGACTTGTCAAGCACACTTCTTTACGAACGGTTCTTAAAGACTGATTTTTACCCCCAGCTCTGCCAGCTCCCTGCGCAGCTCCGCCGCATCACCCCGGAACACTATGGGCTGAATGCCGCAGTAAAAAGCGCCTTCGCAGTTCTGGATAGCGTCGTCGATAAAGACACATTCGGATGGTTCCAGATGATAGCGGCTGCAAATCAGACGGTAGATCTCCGGCTGAGGCTTGATCAGCAGTTCTTCCGCGGAAACTACCCGACCGTCGAAATATTCGCTGCCGGGAATGTCCGGCCAGTAGTCCTTCTGACCGTAAGACGCGTTGGACAGCAAATAAATGCGGTAGCCGTTCTCCTTCAGTTCCCGCACCACATCCGCCATGCCTTTTACCGGCACAATGGGTCGGGACCAGTCTACGGTCAGCTTTCGCACCGCGTCGTGCAGACGCTCCGGCACCTTTTTGCACATGATCTCACAGGCCTGTGCCTCGGTTAAGGAACCCCGGTCCATACGGGCCCATTCCACGGATTTGTAAACCGCCTTCATCAGAAGCGCGGTGTCTTCCGGATCTGTAATACCTATTCTCTGAATAAAATAGGCAGGGTCAAATTCTATAAGAACCTGACCCATATCGAAAATAATATTTTTAATCATTAAATTATTTTTACCTTGCCTTTTGTCGCTTTAAATACAATTGCCAGCGAAATAATCGTAGACAGCGTCAGGATCGTGGCCAGGGCGGCCGCAGTTCCGTCGCTCATACGCACAACCTCCGTATAAATGGCAACTGCAATGGTGGACGTCTTTCCGGCGTACAGCATGATGGAGCTGGACAGCTCGTTGATGCAGGTAATCCAGGAAAGAACTGCGCCGGACATGATGCCAGGAAGCATCATTCTTGCCGTCACAGTAAAGAAGGTTTTCAGGGGCGGAACACCCAGGTTGATGGACGCCTCTTCGATGAAGGGGTCCATTTGATACAGGAAGGCGGTTCCGCTCCTTACGGTGTAAGGCAGTTTTCGTACCACGTAGGAAATAATCATGATGGCAGCGGTTCCTACCAGGATGATGGGCTTTCTGTTGAACGCGATGATCAGTCCGATACCCAGAACGGAGCCGGGGATTACATAAGGGAACATAATCATCAGGTCGATCAGATTGGCCACCTTGCCTCTCTTGCGCACCAGGATGTAGGCTACGAAAATACCCACCACGATGATGAACACGATGGCCACCAGCGAGAACACGTAGGTATTCTTGATATTCCGTCCCAGACGTTTGAGTATGGTCCGGTAGTTGTTCAGATTGATTCCCTTCACCACGCCGGAGAAGCTTCTCTCCACGAAGGACTGGCAGATTACCACGATCTGAGGCAAAGATGCCAGGAAGACCACGATGTAGATGGGAAGAGATGCCAGGAATCTCTTGCCGCCCTTCAGCTGTACTTCCGCAGGCGGACGCAGAGAACTCATCTGATAGTTTTTCTTGTCGATGACCAGCTTCTGGAAGGTAAGCACCGTCAGCGATACGATGACGATGATAACCGACAGCGCAGACGCCATATAGGGGTCCGTGGCGCTTTCGGACATATATTCGTTATAAACCAGAACCGGCAGTACCACATAGCCTTCGCCCAGAAGCATAGGGGTACCGAAGTCTGCCAGGCAGGTCATGAATACCATAATGCAGCCGGCCAGAATGGACGGCAGAATAACCGGAAGGGTTACGGTCCAGATTCTGCGGAACTTGTTCATACCCAGGTTCTCGGAGGCTTCCTCCAAGGAGCTGTCGATGCTGTTCATGGCACCCGAGGTATACAGGTAAATGTACGGGAACAGATGGAGGGTAAACACGAACACGATGCCTCCCCTGCCGTAAATGGTGGGCGCCGCCATGCCCAGCGTGGCGAACAGCTTGGCCACCAGACCGTTTCTGCCCAGCAGGATGATCCAGGAATAAGCACCGATGAAAGGCGGGCTCATCAGGGACATGATGATCAGGATGTGCAGAATGTTCTTTCCCGCAATATTGTACCGGGTCATCAGATAGGCAATGGGCACACCGATGAGGGTGGTGGTGAGCACCGTTGCAATGCAGACGAACATGGAACGCAGCAGCGATTTATAGTAATAGGGTTTCGTAAAGAATTTCACGAAGTTTGCCAGGGTCAATCCCTCCGTATTGGCGGAGAATACACTCTTGGTCAGGATATTGTAGAACGGATACACAATAAACAGACAGAGAGAAAGGATTACCGCAAGCTTTACGAAGAACCAGAAGTCCGGTCTCCACTTTTGCGCTTTAGCTTTTATCACAGGCTGATCACCTCCTCGGTATCGGCTCTGTACAGGCTGACCCGCTTGGGATCGAAGCTGATATGAACCGGTGCACCGTCTTCGTATACGTGGGTGCTGTCCTTGGTATATTCGTTTACGATCAGGCTCTGACCGTCATCCAGCAGAAT
>JAZUDB010000211.1:0-25760 GCA_045639385.1 Anaerovoracaceae bacterium
AAAAGCTCTGGATTTACAACGTACTGCAGAATCTGATGATCGCGCTGAATACCAGCCTGGTCACCGCAAATATTGCCTACTACGCTACCTACGAACTGCACTCCACCAGCATCATGACCAAGATCCTTCTGATCAACACCCTGTGTTCACTGGCCATCTATCCGTTTATCGGAAAGCTGAGCGCCAGATTTGGAAGAACCAAAACGCTGTACATTGCCTTCGGAATTATGGCTGCCGGAAAAGCAATCTTTGCACTCTTCCCGCAGAACATCATTTCTGCTTACATCAATATGGTTTCCATCGGTGTGGCTACCGGTCTGGGGCAGGTGGTACTCTGCGCCAACAGAAATGAAATCGCAGACAGAATCGACGAAAAAGAGCACGTCCGTGTGGACAGCCTGGTGGGCATGTCCGTCACCTTCAGCTTAAAGATCGCATCCGCGCTGGCCACTTCTCTTACCGCTGCGCTGCTGAGCCGGGTAGGCTTTAACGGTGCTCTTCCGGAGCAGTCCGGCGAGGTAATCTCCGTACTCAACGGTCTGATGGGATGGATTCCGCTGGTCATCATCGTCGTGGTGGTACTCTTAACAACAGATTTCAAAGCACTGCGTAAAAAGTAAAAAAGTCTCGGGAATCGGTTCTCTTCTGTATAGAAGACTGAAGAACCGATTCCTTTTTTTCATTACAAATTATTTTTTGCACAAATGCATTTTTTTTCGAAATGATAATATGTAAAGGACTATGTTAAGAAGAACCTATCAATATCTTTTTCAGGAGGTTATTAATGAGAATTATCAGAGTGAATATGACCAATGGTACGATTTCCGAAGAGGAATTCAGACAGGAAGACCATTGGTATTACGGCGGCAGAGGCTTAATCGATACCATGATTACCGAAAAGGAACTGGATCCGAACTGTGACCCGCTGGGCCCCAAGAATATCCTTTCCTTCGCAACCGGTCTTTTTGCAGGAACCATGATGACTTCTTCCGGAAGACTCTCCGTAGGCGGAAAGAGCCCGCTGACCGGCGGAATCAAGGAATCCAACGCCGGCGGAACATTCGGCAGATGGATGAACGAACAGCAGATCAAGATGATCGTGGTAGAAGGCCAGCCGGAAGACGGAAGCCTGTCCTATCTCTATGTGGACCCCCAGGGAAAACTTTCTCTGCACGATGCATCCGAGCTGTCCATGAAGACAACTTACGAAACCTGCGCATATTTCCGCGACAAGTATCAGGAAGACGTTTCCGTAGCATGTATCGGACCTGCCGGTGAAAGAAAAGCACTGGTAGCAGCCATTCTTGTTACCGAATTTAAATCTCACTATCCCTGCAGAGCTGCCGCCCGCGGCGGCATGGGTGCCGTTATGGGAAGCAAGGGACTGAAGGCTATCGTTATCGATAAGGCCGCAGAACCTTATAAGACACCGATTCCGGCAGAAACCGCAGAAGAATTCAAGGAAGCCTGCAAGGTTGTTGCCAAGGCTGTTACCACCAATCCGATGACCGGTGATCTGCAGAGAAGATGCGGATCCGCCGCAGGCGTAGGTGCTACCGGCGCAATGGGCGCACTGCCCACCAACAACTTCTCCGGCAGAAAGGTAGATTTCTCCGGACTGGCACCGGATAACTGGATGAAGTATCTGATCGGCCAGGGCGGTCACGGAACCATTCCCTGCCAGCCGGGCTGCGTATGCTGCTGCTCCAACGAATTCCACGGACCGGACGGTGAATACCTCTCCGCAGGAATCGAATACGAAAACCTGGTATTCATGGGCTGCAACCTGGGCATCTGGAACCCCAACTTTGTTGCAACCGGAGACAGATTCTGCGATGAATACGGTCTCGATATTATTGACGTAGGCTGCGCCATTGCCGTTGCCATGGACGAAGGCCTGCTGAACTTCGGAGACGAAGAAGCTGCTCTGGCCTTCCTGAAGAAGGCTGCAGATCCGGAAGATCCGCTGGGTCAGGTTCTGATCAACGGATGCCAGGCCATGGGTGAACATCTCCACGCCAAGAGAATCCCCACCGGAAAGAGACAGTCTCTTGCCGCATATGACCCCCGTGTACTCAAGGGCTTCGGTATGACCTTCGAACGTTCTCCCATGGGCGCCGACCATACCTCCGCTATGGCTCTTCTGCAGAGAACCGACCTTTGCCCGGAAGATCAGGTAGACCTGAACCAGGCAAACTCCGCCTGCTGCGATGACTTTGATATCTGCCTCTTCTGCTGGGGCTCCGTTGCATTCGATCCGACTGCAAGAGCTGCCATCGCAAGAGCTGCAGGCGCATTCTGCGGCAACTCCGGCGTAGGCCAGGAACTCATCGAAGAGATCGGAAGAAAGATTCTCTACATCGAACACAAGTTCAACGAAAGAGCCGGATTTACTCTGGCAGACGATAAGATCGGTGATTTCTTCTACACCGAACCCGCGGAAGCCACCGGCATGCCGTACACCAGCCCGCTGACCAGATCCTTCGTGGAAATCGCAGACGAAAGAGCGGCAGCAAAGCAGGCAGAAGAATAAAGGAACTATGGACAATATCATTACCGTCAACGGAAAGGAATACCCTCTTCCCGAAGATGCAAAACTTGATACCGCAGTAAAGCTTTATTCCGACATTGCAGAGGGCGACACCTATTTCGTCCGGCTGAACGGAAAAACCGTCAACAGTATTATTGACGGAACCGATCAGCTGCTTGCCCCCGGCGACGTGCTGGACGTATTCCCGCTGATTATCGGCGGCTGAAAAGCGTCCGCGCTGAAAATGTTTATACAGAGTCTGAGAGAGTATTCTCTCAGGCTTTGATAAAGGCAATTATATGTATACATTTTGAAGGAGACCAGTTATGGCAAAAGATCAAAATCCGGCGATGAAAACATCGCTGAAGAACTCCACCATTTACCTGTACGGTTTAGGTGAGTTCGGGTATAACTTCGTTTATACCTTCTACTCCTACTATGTAATGACTTCATTACAGCAGTACGTAGGCGTAGCTCCTGCAATCGCAGCAACTCTTTATTCTGTTCTTTCCTGGATTAAGTTCTTCGCAATGCCCGTTGCAGGAAGCATTGTAGAAAGCATCAACCCCAAGAAGGGTAAGTACAGAAAGCTCTGCATCGGCGGTGCAGTATTCATGGCAGCAGGCATCACACTCGAAATGATGCACCTCTCCGATAACCCGACAACAGCAGCGATCCTCTTCATCGTAGTATCCATCATTGGTTGGGTAGGCTATGGTGTTATGTACACAGCATACAGAACACTCATGGTTCCGATGTGCAAGGCTCCGGCAGATGCAGTTGCTCTTTCCACAGCTTCCAACATGGTAGGATCCATCGCTCGTATCATCTACAGCCCGATGGCAATGGCATTCATGGGAATGGCAGCAGGATTCGCAGCAGCATGGGCAGGATTTGCTCTTACAGGCGCAATCTTCGGTATCATCATGATCGTCTGCATGATTATCGTAGGCGTTGTTACAAAGCCCTACGAAGATGCTCTCGAAGGAAAGCTCGGCGGAATGCCCAAGCAGAAGATTACAGCAGCTGACTACAAGAACACTCTTGCAAACAAGCCGATGCTCGTCTTCGTTATCACAATGATGGTAAGAGGATCCGTTCTTACAATCGTTACAACACTTCTTGTTACATACTTCACAGTAGTTGTAGGCGGAAGCCAGGCTCAGCTCATGACCTACATGATGGTAACTTACTTCGTACAGTTTGTCGGCGCAGCAGTTGTTCGCTGGGCAACAAACAAGTGGGGAAGAAAAGAAATCTTCATCGTTTCCACAATCATTTCCGCAATCTTCGTTGTTGCAGTTAAGTTCGTAGGAAACAACACCACAGCTATCATCGTTCTCATGTCCGCATTCCAGTTCTGCGGAATCTTCGTTAACGCTCTGATCCCGGTATTCATGAACGATATCGGCGAATACCTGGAAATCACCAAGGGATCTGCAGCTAAGGGATTCGTACAGTCCATCGGCGGATCTGCTCTCATGCTCTCCTCCATCGTAGGATCCATGGTAGCAGCTATCGGTCTTGCAGCAACAGGATACAACGCACAGGCAGCTCTTACTCCGGAAATCGCAGCAAAGATGACAAACCTCTTCGCATATGCTCCGGCAGTTATGTCCATTCTCGGTGCAGTGATCTTCATCGCATATCCTCTTACAGAAAAGAAGATGGCAGAACTTCGCGCAGCCAAGGAAGCAGAAACAAAAGCAGAATAATTTTCGGCAGAATTGCGTTCTGAACGAAAAAAACAGGAGTCCCGTTCAAATTTGAATGGGACTCTGTGTTAATATCAGCAAATAGGATATAATGAAATTATGGATTTTCAGCAGCTTAAGTATTTCAATAGTCTTGCCATGATCGGCAACATGACCAAAGCGGCCATGAATCTGAATATCAGCCAATCCACCTTAAGTAAAAGCATTACCCGACTGGAATCGGAGATTGGCTGTTCTTTGTTTACCCGAAACGGAAGAAATATCACATTGAATGCCGCCGGAAAAACGTTCTTTGAATACAGTGTAAAAATTCTGGATGCGCTGGATGTGGGCGTAAAGAAAACCCTGCTGGTGAACAGTCCGGATGAACCCCGGGTAAAGGTCTGCATTTCCGGTGCATGCAACGAAATGATCCGCTGCATTTCTCAATTTGAGGTGCTGCATCCCAACGTTTATTTTGAAATTGACGGGGTTCTGGATTACGAAGAAGCACCTGACATTAACGATTATGACGTGATGGTCTGTCCCGACAGTCCCCGCTACAGCCGGTTTGAAGGCTATTCCATCGGGATTGATAAGATGTGCCTTTGCGTCAGCAAAAAACATCCTTTAGCGGAAAAGATTGCGGTTTCCGTAAAAGATCTGAACAATCTGGACACGGTTTTTCTGAAAAGCGGAGATGACGTAGAATCGGTGCAGTGGGGTCTGGATGTGCTTTCCGTGCACCCGGGCAAGAAATACTACGTAAATAACCGGGATCTTCACCGCCAGATGATTGCCGAAAACATCGCGGCGGGGTATATTCTGGACGGTGCTTCCCGGCAGTATTCTTCCGATGATTCGCTGAAGGTTCTTCCGATTCTGGACAACCGTTTTGCATTTTCCATGAAAATCGTCTTTAAGCGGGCAACCCGTATGTCTGCTGAAGCAAAGGAATTCAGAGATTTTGCCGTGAACTATTTTAACCTGAAAATCAAAGAGGATGATTTGATTTTTCATCCCGCATAAATTCTAAGGCACTTTGCTGACCTGCAATCATTGTATTGCAGGTCAATTTTTTTTATAATGTATAAGGTTGGGATTGCACTGCCGATTCCGCTGAAAATAAACATGGAAAAGGTAAATTAAAATATGACCAAAAGACTGTTTCAGTACCTTGCCGGCTGTCTGATCATTGCTGTCGGCATTAATATTTCCAAGCTGGCTCGTCTGGGTATTTCTCCCGTCAGTTCCATTCCCCGGGCGCTGGAGGTTGCCTTCGGCTTTACCCTGGGACAGATGGTGATTGCGGTTTACTGCGCGCTGGTTCTGGCCCAGCTGATTGTGCTGCGCAAGGATTTTGCTCCGATCAATGTTCTGGGCGTTCCGGTGGGCGTGGTATTCGGCTGGATGGTGGATCTGGTGGGGATTGACCCCAACGCCTTCGGTCATCTGATGGCCTGGGTGCCCGTGCCCCAAAGCTACCCGCTGCGGCTGGTTTATCTGCTGGGAAGTATTGCGGTCATCGGGGCAGGGGTTTCACTCTATTTAAAGCCCGATTTGGTTCCCATGCCTGCGGAAGGTCTGGCACAGGCGATTTCGCAGAAGACCGGCAAGGCTTTCGGTGACTGCAAAAGCCTGGTGGACTGCAGTCTGATCGGAATTGCACTTCTGATTCAGCTGGTATTTCTGGGCTTTTCTTCCTTTTCGGGAGACAATATTGTGGTCCGGGAGGGTACCATTGTATCCGCGCTGCTGGTGGGACAGGTTGTAAAGTTTATCGCCGGAAGGCGAGGGAGGATAAAATGAGCAACATAAGAATTCAGGACGATTTATTTGCACATGTGAACGGAGACTGGCTGGAAACTGCAGTCATTCCAGAGGACCGGGCCACCACGGGCGGCTTTGCGGACCTGGATCAGGACGTGGAAAAGACCCTGATGGCGGATTTCCGGGCCTTTGCCGCCGGTGAGAAGACCACCGATATTCCTTCGATGAACGCCGCGGTACGGCTGTACCGAAAGGTGCTGGATGCGGACCGCCGCAACCGGGAGGGCATAGAACCCGTCCTGCCGCTGCTGGACCGCATTGCCTCCATTTCTTCCGCGGAGCAGCTGAACGCAGCCGCGAAAGAGCTTTCCTTCTGCGGTATGCCTCTGCCGTTCTCCTACGGGGTGGAAGCGGACATGAAGGACGCTACCCGGAACGCTTTCGTGATTCTGGGACCTTCCATCATTCTGCCGGACACCACCTATTACGATACCGAAGCCGGAGAGAAACTGCTGGCAGTTTATGCGGACACGGCAAAAAAGGCGCTGGCCTATACCCGGCTGTCCGAAGAAGAAATTACGCAGTATGTGGATGACGCCCTTGCTTTTGACAAGCTGGTTTCCCGGAAGGTCAAGAGCCAGCTGGAGTGGGCGGACTATGTAAAGAATTATAACCCCATGTCCGCAGAAGAGGTCTGCGGATACCTGAAACCCTTTGATTTTAAGGGCTTCCTGCGGGATATTTACGGAGAAGATCTTCCGGAAGAAATCGTGGTATACGATCCCCGGGCAATTCAGGAAGCCTGCGGATACTTCAGCGAAGAGACTCTGCCGCTGTATCTGCACTGGGCCTACGTGGAAACACTGCTGGGCGCTGCGGGCAGACTGTCCGAAGAGCTGTACGAGCTGTCCACGGTATACCAGAGAACCCTTACCGGCGTAGCCGCCAACCCGACCCTGGAAAAGCGGGCTTACAAGGTGGCTTCTTCCGTATTCTCCGAACCGGTGGGCATGTACTACGGCCGGGAATACTTCGGGGAAGAAGCAAAAAAAGACATCGTATCCATCGTAAAAAAGATCATCGAAGCATATAAACAGCGCATTGCAAAGAACGGTTTTCTGGAAGATGCCACCAAGGAAAAGGCCATCTTAAAGCTGTCCACCATTACCATCAAGATGGGTTATCCGGACGATGTGCAGGAAATTTACAATCAGCTGGCGGTAAACGAAGAGGATTCCTACTATCAGGCCATAGGCAAAATTGCACAGCAGCGGACGATGCACGAGCTTGCCAAACTGCACAAGCCGGTGGACAAGACCGAATGGCAGATGCCGGGTCACATGGTGAACGCCTGCTACGACCCCAGCCGCAACGACATTACCTTCCCGGCAGCAATTCTGCAGAAGCCTTTCTATTCTCTGCATCAGTCCGTTTCCGAGAACCTGGGCGGCATCGGTGCGGTAATCGCCCACGAGATTTCTCACGCCTTCGACAACAACGGCGCCCATTTCGATGAAAACGGCAATCTGTTCAACTGGTGGACCGAGCAGGATCTTTCCAGATTCAACGAACTGACCCGGGAAATGATAGAGCAGTGGGACGGTATTCCTTACCACGGCGACCAGGTCAACGGCGAACTGGTGGTTTCCGAGAACATTGCAGACAACGGCGGCATGGCGGTGACCCTGCAGATTATGCACGAAACACCGGATACCGACTTCCAAAAATACTTTATCAACTGGGCAAAAGTCTGGTGCCGAAAGGAAAAGGAAGAGTACACGCTGCTGCGTTTAAAGATGGATGTGCATTCTCCGGCAGAACTGCGGGCCAATATTCAGGTGCGCAATTTCCCGGAATGGTACGAAGCCTTCGGCGTAAAGGATACCGACGGTATGTACATCGCGCCCGGAAAGCGGATCATTATCTGGTAGAATGGTTGCTTTCCGTCGCAAAGAGAGGATAGATCTATGGCAGAACAGTACAAATATTTAAGAATTCAAGGCAGAAATCTGGTCACCAATACGCTGACCGGCAAGGGTATTTTCGGTCTCTGCATGGAACTGGTCCGCAATAAGACCATGGAGCAGGAGGACGAGGACCTTTACATGGAGATTGACTCCTGGTTTGCGGAGAATCTTCCCTGGCCGGAACCCTGCAAGCGGCAGGAAAAGGTGGTCTGCTATTTCAAAACCGAAAACGCCGGGGAAATGCTGAAGTGGATCAAGCCGGCTCTGTGGCTGCTGGACCGTTACAGCATACCCTATTATCTGGTATATACCAATACCCCGGGGGAAATCGTCTACGAAGACCAGTTTCAGATCGCGGCCAGGGTGGATGATATCGTAATTGAAGGCGTTCCGGAATCCTGGTCGGAAGACAAGTAGGGCTGTCTTCACCAAAATCTCATACTATTTTGTATTGGAAACCTTTCATTTTTTTCTTATAATACACAATGGTATATAGTGTGTTGAAAAAACAGAGGACAGAAAATGGAAGTAAACGAAAATATCGAAGAGAGCGCGGGTAAGTGTTCTCTCTGCGGCAATGCGCTGACCGCTTTCGGCAGCAAGCCTCTTGCCGACGGCGTGCTTTGCCGGGACTGTATAAAAATCGTTTCGGAGTGGCTCAGCGATGAGGATCTTCGGGGCATGAAGCTTGCCAAGGTAAAGCGCCACTTTGCCTACCGGGCGAAGAATGCGGAGAAACTGCAGTCTTTTACGCCTACAAAATCGCTGGATGCGAAGTACGATCTTCACATCGACGAGAACGCAAGGACCTTTGTCATCTCCAAGAAGAAGGACTTTGTAAAGGACAATGCGGACGTGCTGAAGCTTTCCTCCATCAAGGACGTGCAGATTCTGGAGGAAGCCTGCGAAGGCGAAAACGCCGGTGTGGACGTGATGCTGGAAATGCATCTCCGGGGATGGTACATCAAGCACGTAAAATTCAGAGTCAATGAATTTCCGGGTCTGGAGAAGGATTCGGAAGATTATATAAAAACAAAAGAAACAGCGGAAGCGTATCTGCGGATGCTGGGTCGGATGTAAGAAGAAGGAGTGTATTATGGAAAGCAATACAGGCAGAAAAAAGCACATGGTGGAAGGCGAAGTCGCCGAAATCAAGAAGTCGGAAGAAGCCCTGGGAACCGAGTCCGTAGGCGGACAGGAAAACAGAGGCGGCGTTCTTTCCAATCTTTTGAAGGGACTGTTTTCAAAGGGGAAATAGACAATGGCATCCAACAACAAAAACAGCAATAAACTGATCAAACTTATTTTCATTGTGGCTCTCGTACTGATTGCCGCAAAATTCCTCTTCCCGGCAGCTCCGGATAACCCCGTGGAACCCCAGGAAGATGACGACAAAGAATATTACCATCCCGCGTCCTCGGTTTACAGCTCCCAGTGGGCGGAACCCAGCAACGTGGAAATCGTAGTGCCGGAGGCGACGGAGGCTGAGGCCGAAACCGCCAAGATCCGTCCCAAGTACACCAAGATTCTGGGAAACAACAAGGACACCATTACCGTTATGGTATATATGTGCGGTACCGACCTGGAATCTCAGGGGTCCATGGCTACCTACGATCTGAATGAAATGGTTTCCGCAAGCTACGGAGACAACGTGCGGGTCATCGTATTTACCGGCGGCTGCAAGAAGTGGCACGTAAACGGGATCAGCACCAAGGTAAACGAAATCTTCCGCGTGTACGGTGACGGCCGCAAGAACAATTTCGAATGCCTGACCGATAACGCAGGAAACTCCACCATGGTGAACCCGGACAACCTGGAAAGCTTCATCGAATTCTGTGAGGATAACTACGAAGCCAACCGTTACGCCCTGATTCTCTGGGACCACGGCGGCGGAACCGTCAGCGGCTACGGCTATGACGAAAAGTATCCCAGCGCAGGTTCCATGACCCTGGACGAAATCGACGAAGCCCTTACCGAAGCGGACGTAAAGTTCGACTTTATCGGCTTTGACGCCTGTCTGATGGCAACCACGGAAAATGCGATTATGCTTTCCGAGCATGCAGACTACATGATCGCTTCCGAAGAATCCGAACCGGGCATCGGCTGGTACTACACCACTTGGCTCAACGCTGTGGGCAAGAACACCTCTCTGCCCACCGTGGAAATCGGCAAGAGCATCATCGACAGCTTCGTTTCTCAGTGCCGGAAGGATACCCCGCGGCAGTCCGCAACACTGTCCGTGGTAGACCTGGCAGAACTGCAGGCAACGGTTCCTTCCAAGCTTACCGCCTTTGCAAAGAGCGCTTCTCAGCTGATTGCAGACGGCCAGTACAAGACAGTGGCCAATGCCAGAGGCGGTTCCAGAGACTTCGGTGCCTCCTCCAAGGTGGATATGGTAGACCTGGTAGACTTTGCATCCAAACTGAAGACGGATGAAGCAAAGGAACTGAAGGATGCACTTTTAAGCTGCATTAAATACAACAATACCTCTTCCGATATGACCAACAGCTACGGTCTGTCCATTTTCTTCCCGTATCGTTCCAACCAGTACGTAAGCACCGTTCTGGGAACCTACAAGAATATGGATATGGATTCCGACTACTGCGCCTGCATCAAGGATTTCGCAACCTATCAGGCCAGCGGACAGATCGCCAGCGGCGGTACTCATAATCCTTACCAGAGCTTCGAATCCTACAGCGGAGATTCCTATTACTCTCAGCAGGGTTCCGCAGACGCCATTTACGAACTGCTGGAACTGTTCATGAACGGCGGACTGCAGCAGGAGCCCCAGCAGCAGACCACTTCCAACTATTCTGATTTCTACGGCAGCGGTCTGGACTGGCTGTTCGGTACCTCGGATTACGGCAGCGGCTTCGGCGGCTACGGCAAGAGCCTGGCCAATTTTGTGGCACAGAATCATTTTGACGCAGATCTGAGCTGGAAAGACGGAAAGATCAAGCTGACCGAGGATCAGTGGAAGCTGGTCACCGACCTGCAGCTGAACATCTTTGTGGATGACGGCACCGGCTACATCGACCTGGGCAAGGACAACATCTACGAAATCGATAAAGAAGGAAACCTCTTAAAGCAGAGCGACCTGACCTGGATCGCAGCCTCTGCGGACAAGGAGCACTGGCAGGTAGTTCCGTACTACTACATCAGCAGCCAGGTAAGCGGCGAAGAAGTCATCTCCACCGGCAGAATTCCGGTTCTCCTTAACGGACAGCTGGCCAACCTGATGGTAAAGATGGACGATGCCGGCATAGAAGTGATCGGTGCCTGCTTCGACTACACCGATACCGCAGTTCTGGCCAAGAGCTTCTCCGGACTGAATCCGGGAGACGAAATCCAGTTTGTCTGCGACTTCTACGACTACGACGGCAACTTCCAGAGCACCCATCAGCTGGGCGACAAACTGATCGTAAAGGACGGACTCTTCCTGGGCGACGTCAGCATCGCTGACTACAAGACCCTGGCCAACTATCAGTTCACCGATATTTATCAGCAGAATTACTGGACCGATGCGATGAAATAGACAAAATAAAAGCAAAGAAAAATGCGTACACATTAGAAGCATGTGTGCGTATTTTTTATTGATTGTTGCGGAATTTTGGGTATAATAAAATCAAATACATGAATACAACATGTGTGTTTGATTTTTATAAACTGGGTATGCTGATGGATATTCAAAATCAAGTTAAAAATATTATAGTCCGGCAAGGCGGGATTGCAAAATCCGCCGATTTTGTCGCTGCCGGTATTTCCGCTGCTTGCGTGGTGTCTCTATGTAATGAGGGCTTTCTTGAGCGCGTCCGTCATGGGTATTATAGCCTTGCCGGGCATGACACTGCTTCGGAAGAACAGATGCTTGCAAAGCTTTTCCCAAAGGGAATCGTGTGTGTGGAATCAGCGCTCTTTCATTACGGATACAGCGATTTCGCTCCCCGCAAATGGTCGATTGCCGTTCCCCGCTCCATGTCACGAACAAAGCTCGAAGATAACATTATTCCTTTGCAGACATATTACGTCCAGCAGGACATCTATGAGCTGGGGAAAATATGCGATTCTTTTAACGGCGTAATGCTGCCGGTTTATGACCGTGAACGAACGATTTGCGACTGCTTCAAATATCGCACAAGGCTTGATACCGAGACTTTTAACAAGGCCCTCAACGCTTATGCAAATGACACAGGCAAAAATCTGCAGAATCTTTCGATATACGCAAAGAAACTGCGTGTGTATAAAAAAGTAACCGAACTAATGGAGGTACTGCTGAATGGCTGATATGGCTGCATCTGTGCTTGCACGGCTTAAAAACAAAGCTGCGGAAAGCGGCAGAAGCTATCAGCTCTGCCTGCAGCTCTTTTGCCAGGAAGAATTTCTCCGCCGACTGGAAAAATCCAAATATGCGGAAAACCTTGTTCTGAAAGGCGGTCTGTTCATCTACTCCCTTACGGACTTTGACAGCCGTGTGACCGTTGATGTTGATTTCCTTCTTCGTAAGATGCCGAACACTCCGCAGCAGCTGCGTGCAATACTGGAAGAAATCATAGCGACTGATACCGGTAACGATTTTATAACTTTTGAGATCAAGGATGTGGCTCCCATTGCGGTGGCAAAGAAATATGCCGGAATCGGTGCTTCCCTTGTGGCGAAGATCAAGAATACGAGAACGCCCTTTGGTATCGACTTCGGCGTTGGTGATGTGATCGTACCGAAGCAGGAAAAACGGAAGATACCGACGCAGCTTGACGATTTCGCCGCCCCGACTGTTAACACTTATTCGCTGGAAACGACGGTTGCCGAAAAGCTCGACGCTATCCTTTCTTTGATGGAGTTTTCCAGCCGGATGAAAGATTATTACGATATCTATTACCTTGCAAATAAGTTCGATTTTGACGGTTCAACACTGGCAGAAGCACTGAAAAAGACCTTTGAAAACCGTGGGCACCATTTCACTGCAGAACAATTCAGACAGGTTATGACTTTCGGCAGCGACGAAGCAATGCAGAAGAAATGGAAAGCATTCTGCCGTAAGATTGATAGTACAACAGATGATTATTCCTCCGTCTTGGCAACGATAGAATCATTTTTGGAAGAACCGTTTATGGCGGCAATCATTGATCATCTTGAGTTTAATAAAAAGTGGTCTGCCATTTCGAATGAATGGGGTTCACAGGATACATCCAATAAGCAGTAAAGGAAAATCACAGATGAATTATGCATTCCGGCTGGAATACGGGGCGGATCTGAAGCCTTCCATAGAAAACTACTGCAAAGAAAACGAAATCGGCAGCGCCTGCGTTTTGTGCTGCGTGGGCTGCGTTACCGAAGCCCGGCTGCGGCTGGCAGACGGAGAAACGGTGAAAATTTTCAAGGCTCCTTACGAAATCGTATCCCTGACCGGAACCGTTTCGGAAGAGGGCAGTCACCTGCATATCAGTCTGGCGGATAACGAGGGAAACTGCATCGGGGGTCACCTGATGGAGGGAACTTACATCAATACCACGGCGGAAATCGTAATCTGCAGTCTGGCGGACCGCTACCGCTTTACCCGGCCTTTTGACCCGAAAACCGGATATGATGAACTGTATATTGAAGAAAAAGAGTAGCGGAGAGAGGTTGAAAATGTCTGAATTTTGTATGGATAAACTGAATTGTCTGGTGGATCTGCACCTGCATCTGGACGGCGCAATTTCTTTGAAAAATGCCTGTCAGCTGGCAGAACTGCAGGGTATTGCACTGCCCGGCGAGGACGAACTGCGGAAAATGATGATGGTGGAACCGGATTGCCGGGACCTGACCCAGTTTCTGGAGAAATTTGCTTTTCCCTGTTCTCTGCTCATGACCAAAGAGGCCATTACTGCGTCCATCCGTCAGCTGCTGGCGGAATGCAAGGCCCAGGGCGTGATGTACGCGGAGATCCGCTTTGCGCCCCAGCTGCAGACCGAAAAGGGTCTGACCCAGAAGGAAGTGGTGCAGGCTGCCATAGAAGGCCTGCAGGACGCGGCCATTCCCGCCAATCTGATTCTCTGCTGCATGCGGGGTACGGACAACCGGGCGGCAAACCTGGAAACCGTGGCAGTGGCCAAAGAATTCCTGGGGAAGGGTGTGGTCTGCGTGGACCTGGCCGGTGCAGAGGCTCTGTTCCCCACGGCGGATTATAAAGATATTTTCGAGGAGGCCGCAAAGCAGGGCGTTCCCTGCATCATTCATGCCGGCGAGGCAGACGGTCCCGAAAGCGTGCGGGCGGCGCTCTCCTTCGGCGCCAGGCGCATCGGTCACGGCGTACATTCCCAAAGCGACCCGGCGCTGGTAGAGGAACTGGCGGAAAAGAAGATTCCTCTGGAGCTTTGTCCCACCAGCAATCTGCAGACCCAGGCATTTGCTTCTCTGGCAGAGTATCCCCTGCGCAAGTTTATGGCGGCAGGCATTCCGCTTACCATTAACACGGATGACCCGGCCATCGAGGGTACCGAACTGAAAAACGAATTCAAACTGCTGCAGAAGGAGTTTTTCCTGACGAAGGAAGAAATCCGCAGTTTCCTGGAGACTTCCGTGCAGGTGTCCTTTGCTGCAGAAGATTTAAAGAAAGAACTGCTGCGGAAAATTGCGGCAGATTTTGCCGAAGCGTAGAAGTCGGACTTACGCCCCGAGGCGGTCAGACTTCGAATAAAATAGAAAGGATGCGGCATTTTGGACCTGATTACCGCAAGAAATATAAAAAAGAGCTATTCGGAAGCCAGTCTTCTGGAAGACGTGAACCTGATTATCCACGAGAACGATAAAATCGGGCTGGTGGGGGTCAACGGCAGCGGAAAATCCACGCTTCTGAAAATTATTGCCGGCGTCATGGAGGCGGAGGGCGGAGAAATTCTGCGTTCGCCCCAGCTTCGCATCGGCTATCTTCCCCAGAATCCCGAATACCGGGAAGATTTTACCGTGGAGGAACAGATGCGGGTCTACCTTCCGGAGGCGGAGGAATACGTATACAAAAGCTACCTGACCAAGCTGCATATCCGGGATACCTCCGCAAAAATGGGGACCCTTTCCGGAGGTCAGCGGAAAAAGGTGGCGCTGGCTGCGGCTTTGGCGGCGGACAGCAACCTGCTGATTCTGGACGAGCCCACCAACCACATGGACTGCGATATCGTGGAATGGCTGGAGGATTTCCTGGGGGAATACAAGGGCGCCATTCTGATGATCACCCACGACCGCTACTTTCTGGAGCGGGTGGCAAATACCATCTGCGAAATCGAAAAAGGCCGGCTGGTTTCTTATCCCGGCAACTACGACGCCTATATTGCTTTGAAGGCGGAGCGCCTTTCCATGGCGGTGGCCACGGAGAGAAAGCGGGCGGCTATCTACAAGAAGGAGCTGCGCTGGATGCACTGGTCCGCACCGGCAAGAACCACCAAGGCCAAGGGCCGGATCCAGCGTTTTGAAGAACTGGAGGCGGGAAAGCAAACTTTTGAAAACCCGAAAATGGAACTGGTTTCCGTCAGTTCCCGGCTGGGCAAGAAGATTATCGAAATCGACGGTTTGAGCAAAAGTTTCGACGGAAAGACCGTCATCAAAGACTTTTCTTACAATATTCTGCGCAATGACCGTGTGGGCATTATCGGTCCCAACGGCTGCGGCAAAACCACGCTTTTAAAGCTGCTGGCAGGCAAAGAAACCCCGGATAGCGGCAGTATAGAAATCGGGGAAACCGTAAAAATCGGGTACTTCTCTCAGGAATCCGAGGAACTGGATCCGGAAAAACGTTTGATCAAATACGTGGAGGACATTGCCTACGGCGTGGAGACCGCGGAGGGATACATTTCCGCGTCCCAGATGCTGGAGCGCTTTCTCTTTCCGCTGTACATGCATTCCACCCAGGTGGGACGGCTGTCCGGCGGCGAAAAGCGGCGGCTGGCACTGCTGAGCGTGCTTTTGCGGGCGCCCAACGTACTGCTGTTGGACGAGCCTACCAACGATCTGGACATCGAAACCCTGACGGTGCTGGAAGACTATCTGGACGATTTTGCGGGGGCTGTGATTCTGGTCTCTCACGACCGGTACTTCCTGGACCGCCTGGCACTGAAGTCCTTCCTGTTCGAAGAGGACGGAAATATCCGGCAGTATATCGGCGGCTACTCCGATGCCATGAATGCCCGGGACGAAGCCCTGGCGGCAAGACCGGCGGAAAAGAAGGAAAGTGCCGCGCCCAAAACGGACGGCAGAAATTCCGGCGGAAAGAAACTGAAATTCTCCTATAACGAGCAGCGGGAATACGACCACATCGAGGAAGAGATCGAGGAGCTGGAGGCGAAGATCGCAGAAATCGAAGATGCCATGGCTGCCTGTGCGGCGGACTACGAAAAGCTTTCCCGGCTGTCTGCGGAAAAAGATGCCCTGGAGCTGACGCTGACGGAGAAAATGGAGCGCTGGGAATACCTGGAGGACCTGGCGGAGAAAATTAAAAACCAGTAACGAAAGGACAAAAAATGGCGGACCTTACCCAAAGAATCAACGAATACGTACATACCCTGACAGACAATAAATATACCGATATTGCACCCGATCAATATAAATTCATGAAATACCCCAGGCTTCTTCCCATGATGAAGTTCTCGGTAAGCTGCTTCGAGATCGAAGACCTGGGTCACCTGATGGTAATGAACACCAACGGCATGGGCGGCGCCATGAAGCTGCAGACCCTTTCCTTTACCCCCAACACGGGAAAAGAGATCCCTTATCTTCTGATCGACAGCATGTCCATGAAAAAGAAGGCCCTTGCCTACGTGGAATACTACAATTGCACGGGCAAAGACCTGCATTTCGATCTTCTGGAAAAAATTAAGGAAAAATACAAGAGCCTTCCGGATTACGCCGAAAAAGATGCCTGGTATATCCGGGAAAGAACGGAGGACTCTTTGATCAAAGGCGGCGAAAACGCAGACGAAAATCTGCTTTTCGAAATGGTGAAAGAAAGCCTGGATGCCTACCTTGCCATTGCGAAGGAAGCTCCGGCGGATGCCCGCAGCCTGGCGGGCTTAAAGGCTTTTCAGGAGCGCATGCTGAAAGAAGGCAATCCTTCCGAAGGAACCATGGTAAAGGTTCTGGGAAAAGAAGGCTACGAGAAATTCTACAAGGGCTGCATCATGCCTCTGTAAACACCTGATTGTACAGTACGGTCAGGATTTCCTTTCTTTTAACGATGCCGATGAACAGATTGCGGTCATCCACGATGGGTACGAAGTTCTGATCCATGGCCAGCCGGATAATGTCTTTCAGGTCGGTATTGTGACTGCAGGCTTTGTAGGCACGGTACTTCTCGATCTCCGAAATTCGTATATTTTCCGCCGCTTTGACATCGAAGCCGGCGGTATTTTTTATGCAGCGCAGAATGTCACCTTCGGAAACGGTGGTGACGTACTGTCCGTCCTGACTGATCAGGGGCACCACGGAGAATTTGTGGTAATCGAACTTCTCCAGAGCCTGGCGGATGGTAATGTTATCGTAAAGAAAATAGGTTTCGCTTTTGGGTGTAAAAAAGTCAAACAGTGTCATGTTGTTTGCCCTCCTTTCAAAAAACAATTCTATCATGAAATTGTGTGCAAACGGTGATTATTCCGAATGCGGTTGCCCCGGGCAGGTCTTTGCGGGTATAATGAGAAAAAGCCCGGCGAAGACCTGGGCAGGGGAGGATAGAATGGGTAAATTTTTAAATATCGAAGAGGCGGAAGCTCTCTTAAAAGAACATAACAAGGACGAGTTCCACGTGCACCACGGCAGGACCGTTTCTGCGGTTCTGGGGGTATTCGCCCGGGAGTTTGACCCCGAGCGGGTGGAATTCTGGCAGGTGGTAGGCATGCTTCACGACCTGGATTTCGAAGAGTATCCGGAGGAACACTGCGTGAAGGCGGAAGAAATGATGAACGAGCTGGGTCTGGACCAGAGCATCATCCGGGGCGTCTGCTGCCACGGCTGGGGCATGACCGGAAGCAAGTATCAGCCGGAGCACATCATGGAAAAGATTCTCTTTGCCTGCGACGAGCTTACCGGACTGATCGGTGCGGCGGCACTGATGCGTCCCTCCAAATCCTGCAAAGACATGGAGCTTTCTTCCTTAAAGAAGAAGTTCAAGGACAAGAAATTTGCGGCGGGCTGCTCCCGGGACGTGATCCGTCAGGGTGCGGAAAACCTGGGCTGGGAACTGGACGTACTGCTTCAGAAGACCCTGGACGCTATGAAGGAAACCGAAGAATAAATGTATAAACTCTATCTTGTGGAAGATGACGCCGGACTGGCTTCCGGCATAGAAAAACTGGCCTCCAGCTGGGATTTTGAAGTAAAAACCTGCTCGGACTTCCGGCGGGTCACGGAGGAATTTGCGGAATTTGCGCCCCACATCGTGCTGATGGACATCGGCCTGCCTTTTTACAACGGCTATCACTGGTGCAGCGAAATCCGGAAGATTTCCAAGCTGCCCATCGTTTTTCTTTCTTCCGCTTCGGACAATATGAATATCGTTATGGCCATGAATATGGGCGGAGATGATTTTATCGCCAAGCCCTTCGACGGCAATGTGCTGATGGCAAAGCTCATGGCGCTGCTGCGCCGCAGCTACGACTTTGCGCCTTCCGCGCCGGTACTGTCTCATCGGGGTGCTTTTTTAAACACCGGAGACAACAGCCTGACGGTGAACGGCAGCCGGGTGGATCTGACCAAGAACGAATACCGGATTCTGCTCTGCCTGATGGAAAACAGGGGCAGAATCGTCAGCCGGGAGAAGCTGATGGAGCGGCTCTGGGAAACCGATTCCTTCGTGGATGAAAATACCCTGACCGTAAACGTGAGCCGCCTGCGGAAAAAACTGGACGGCGTGGGGCTTACCGGCTTTATCGAAACCAGGCCCGGCAGCGGCTATATTGTGGAATGAAAGAATTTTTCGAATATCTGAATGCAAAAAAGAAGACCGTGGCGGCATGCCTCTTGTTTGCCGCCGTCTTTTTTGTGGTGTTTGCCCTGTACCGGGTACCCCCGGCACTGCTGCTCTATCCCACGCTGCTGTGTTTTCTGGCGGGTCTGCTGTTTCTTTTTCTGGACTTTCTGCGCTGCAGAAAACTGCGCCGGCAGCTGGAGGCGGTCAGCCGCATGAGCGCCGGCATGATGGACGCCATTCCGGAGGCGGGCAACTTTACGGACCCGGACTATGTGCAGATCATCGGGCAGCTGCGCAGCCAGATTCTGGAGCTTGCTTCCAGAGATTTTGCAAAATACAGCGAGATGGTGGACTATTACACCGTCTGGGTGCACCAGATCAAGACGCCGATTGCGGTAATGAAGCTGATGCTGGCGGAAGAGGACAGTCCGCTGTCCCGCAGGCTCAGTTCGGAGCTTCTGCGCATCGAGCAGTACGTGGAGATGGTGCTGGCCTTTCTGCGTCTGGATTCGGAGTCCGCGGACTACGTGTTCCGCAAAAAGAATCTGGACGAAATCATCCGGCCTGCCATTAAGAAATTTGCACCGGAATTTATTCTGCGGAAACTCCGCGTCGAATACGAACCCATCGAAAAGACCATCGTCACCGATGAAAAATGGCTCAGCTTCGTGCTGGAGCAGCTGCTGTCCAACGCCCTGAAATACACCCGAGAGGGCTGCATCCGCATCTACATGCGGTCTGCGGACTTGCTCTGCGTGGAGGACACGGGCATGGGCATTGCGCCGGAGGATCTGCCCCGGATTTTCGAGCGGGGCTACACCGGCTACAACGGCCGCAGCGACAAAAACGCCAGCGGCATCGGTCTGTACCTGTGCAAACGGGTCTGCGACAAGCTGGGCATTGCCATTGCGGCGGAGTCGGAGGTGGGAAAGGGTACGGCCATTCTGCTGGATCTGTCCCAATATCAGAAGCGGGCGGAATAAGCGGCCTGCGCCGGTCCTGCCGAAGGGCGGAACCGCACATATTACAAAAATGTAAGCCCGGGGGCGGGAAATGTAAGCCGGAGCGATGGCGCAGCATTTCCCGCTTTTGTTATAGTATGGGTGAAATTTGTTGAAAGGGGATTACAATATGTCTTTACTGGAAGTAAATCATCTGAAAAAAATCTATTCCACCCGTTTTGGGGGCAACCAGGTGGAGGCGCTGCGGGACGTGAATTTCAGCGTGGAGGAAGGGGAGTTCGTGGCCATTATGGGCGAATCCGGCTCCGGAAAAACCACGCTGCTGAACATTCTGGCGGCGCTGGATAAGCCCACTTCGGGCTCGGTTCTGCTGGAGGGAAAGCCTCTCACCGATATCAAAGAATCCGCACTGGCGGCCTTCCGCCGGGACAATCTGGGCTTCGTGTTCCAGGAGTTCAACCTGCTGGACACCTTCTCTTTAGAGGACAATATCTATCTGCCGCTGGTACTGGCGGGCAAAAACTATATGGAAATGAACGCAAAGCTGCTGCCCATCGCCGGGCGTCTGGGCATTGCGGATCTGCTGAAAAAATATCCCTACGAGGTTTCCGGCGGACAGAAGCAGCGGGCGGCTGTTGCCCGGGCACTGATTACCGAGCCCCGCATCCTCTTTGCGGACGAACCCACCGGCGCACTGGATTCCAAGGCCAGCGATGAACTGCTGCGGCTCTTTGCGGAGATTAACGCCCTGGGGCAGACCATCCTGATGGTGACCCACTCCGTGAAGGCGGCCAGCGTGGCCTCCCGGGTGCTTTTCATTAAGGACGGGGAAGTGTTCCATCAGATTTACCGGGGCCGGGACACCGACGAACAGATGTATCAGAAAATCAACGATACCCTGACCCTGCTGGCAACCGGAGGTGAACGCGGATGAAACGAGGAATATTTCCGAAGCTTGCCCGGTCCGGCATCGCCAAGAACCGCAAGCTGTATATGCCCTACATCCTCAGCTGCATGGGCATGGTCATGATGTTTTACATCGTACATTTTCTCAGCTATTCCAAGGCTTTAAAGGAAATGGCCGGCGGCCGCACCATGGAAGCGATTTTAAGTCTGGGAAAAATCGTGGTGGCGGTTTTTGCTCTGATTTTCCTTACCTACACCAATTCCTTCCTGATGAAAAGCCGCTACAAGGAATTCGGTCTGTACAACGTGCTGGGCATGGATAAAAAAAGCATCCGCCGCATCGTCTGCTGGGAATCCGTGTACATTGCCGCGGCAGGTCTGGCTGGCGGACTTCTGCTGGGCATCGCTTTTTCTAAAATCGCGGAGCTGGGTCTGCTGAACATCGTGGAAGCCGACGTGGATTACGGCTTTGCGGTGCCTGTGGAAGCGATTTTCTACACCGTTCTGATTTTCGGGGCCATCTTCCTGTTCCTGCTGGTGAAATCCGCGGTGCAGGTGTCCCGGGCAAAGCCTCTGGAGCTGATGAAAAAGCAGGCGGAGGGGGAAAAGCCGCCCAAGGCCAACTGGGTCGCTGCCCTGCTGGGTGCGGTGGTCTTAATCGCGGCCTACTGGATCGCGGTTACCATTAAAACGCCGCTGACCGCCCTGACCATGTTCTTCGTGGCGGTGCTGATGGTCATTGCGGCCACCTATCTGCTGTTTATGGCAGGTTCCGTGGCACTCTGCGGCATCCTGAAAAAGAATAAAAAATACTACTATCAGAAGAATCATTTCGTGTCCCTGTCTTCCATGGCCTACCGCATGAAGCGCAACGGGGCGGGACTGGCCTCCATCTGTATTCTCAGCACCATGGTTCTGGTCATGCTGACCTCCACTTCCAGCCTGTATTTCGGCAAGGAGGAAGCCATTAAGGCCAACCATCCCATGGATAACGAAATCGCCGTGTCGGTGAACAAGCTGGAAAACCTGGATCCTGAGAAGACGGTTCAGGTGGCGGAGGCTTACGAGGCTGTGTTCCGGGAATACCAGGTGCAGCCTTCGGAAGTAAAATCCTACTGCTACGCACTGATTTCCGCCATGGAAACCGACGGGGGATTCCTCTACGACCCGGATCCGGACCGCTGGACGAACTTCGACAACCTGCGGGACATCTATTTTGTGAGCACGGCGGATTACGCCCGCATGACCGGAGAGCAGCTGACGCTGGACCCGGACGAGGCCCTGTGCAGCGTTCTGCGCTGCAGCTGGAACGGAGACCGTATCGACCTGAACGGACGGGTCCTGAAAGTCCGCGGAACGGCGGAGAACGTGTTCTTCCCCGGAGACGCCAACGTGTCCATGGTACCCTCCCTCTGCTTTATTGTGCCGGATTACAGCTGCCTGGAACAGCTGGCGGAACTGAACTATGGCGGATTCAGCCTGCTTTCTCCCAGATTCTACTACGGCTACAACCTGACCGGCGTATCCAAGGAGCTGTGCTCCGAAATCTTCGGGCAGATGCGGTATTCCCTGGACGAGGTGCCCCTGATCCGGGAACTGAACGGCTACAGCTACAACAGCGGCTGCCGGGCAGACGACGAAGACGATTTTAAGACCACCTACGGAGGCCTGTTCTTTATCGGCATTGTGCTGTCCATCCTCTTTATCTTTGCGGCGGCCATGATCATCTACTACAAGCAGATTTCGGAAGGCTACGAAGACCGGGGCCGCTTTGAGATCATGCAGAAGGTGGGCATGACCCGGGAGGATATCCGCAAAAACATCAATTCCCAGGTGCTGTCCGTGTTCTTTGCACCGCTGCTGGCGGCGGGGGTCCACCTGGCCTTTGCCTTCCCCCTGGTGTGGAAGCTGCTGCAGCTCTTCAACCTGACGAATCTGGGCTTTGCCATCCGGGTCAACGTAATCGCCTTCGGCGCCTTTGCCCTGTTCTATGCGCTGATTTACAAGACCACTGCAAAATCCTATTATCAGATTGTCAGCAATTAGCACGGTCGACGGGCTTAGCGTGAAGCCGGCGGAGTTTTTCCGGAGGGTCTGCGTTCCGGGGTTTTCAAACATCATATTTTGCTGCCTGCGGGTCGCCCTTGAAGGACTCTGCCGGGAATGATAAAATACCGGCAGAGACTTTTTAATTTGCGGAGAGAATTATGGCAGACGTATTTGATATTTATGATCTTCTTCCCCATCTGAACTGCGGCAAGTGCCCGGGTCACGACTGCATGAAGTTTGCAAACCTGCTGGCCAAAGGCGAGGCGAATCCGGAAAGCTGCAGCGCGTTAAAGGAAGATGAAAAAAGAATGGCGGAGCTGAAAGCACTGCTGCTGGAAGAAGCTTAGCGCTTCTTTGTTTCTGCGCGGAAACGGCTGCGCCCCTTGCTTATGAAAGATTTTTTACCCATCACAATTGAAGATATGAAAAAACGTGGCTGGGACCGGCCGGATTTCGTTTACGTCATCGGCGATGCCTACGTGGACCATTCCTCCTTCGGCCCGGCCATTATCAGCAGGGTGCTGGAGTCCCGGGGCTACCGGGTGGCCATCATCTCCCAGCCGGACTGGCACGACCCGGAAAGCATTGCGGTTTTCGGGCAGCCCCGCCTGGGTTTTCTGGTCAGCTCCGGCAACATGGATTCCATGGTGAACCATTACACCGTGAACAAAAAGAAACGTCATGAAGACGCGTTCACTCCCGGCGGCGCGGCAGGCAGGCGGCCGGACCGGGCGGTATTGGTGTACTGCAACCTGATCAAACAGAAGTACAAGGACAGTCCGGTGGTCATCGGCGGCATCGAAGCCAGCCTGCGCCGGCTGGCTCATTACGATTACTGGTCCGATAAGCTGAAGCGCTCCGTTCTGCTGGACAGCGGGGCGGACCTGCTGCTCTACGGCATGGGGGAACTTTCCATCGTGGAGGTGGCGGACGCGCTGGCTGCGGGCATTGAGGTGTCGGACATTACCTACGTCCGGGGCACGGTGTACAAGACCCGGGAGATCGACGCTCTGCCGGCGGATGCGGTGCAGCTGCCGGACTACGAAGCCCTGGAAAAGGACAAGCTGGCATATGCCAGGAGCTTCCAAATCCAGTGTCAGAACACGGACAGCATCACGGGAAAGGTATTGGTCGAAAAGTACGGAGAAAAGCGTTATATCGTCCAAAATCCGCCTCAGAGACCCCTTACCATGCAGGAGATGGACGACGTTTACGAACTGCCCTACATGAATACCTATCATCCCTCCTACGAAGCGCTGGGCGGGGTGCCGGCCATCAAGGAAATCAAGTTTTCTCTTACTTCCAATCGGGGCTGCTACGGCGGCTGCAGTTTCTGCGCCCTGAACTTCCACGAGGGCAGGGTGGTGCAGGCAAGAAGCCACGAATCCCTGCTGCGGGAGGCGGAGGCCATGACCAAAGAGAAGGACTTTAAGGGCTACATTCACGACGTGGGCGGTCCCACGGCGGACTTCCGGGGCCCGGCCTGCGAAAAGCAGCAGAAATACGGGGTGTGCACCGACAAACAGTGCCTTTATCCCCGGGTGTGCCCCAATATGAAGGTGGATCACAGCGACTATCTGTCTTTGCTGCGCAAGCTGCGGAATCTGCCGAAGGTAAAGAAAGTGTTCATCCGTTCCGGCATCCGCTTCGACTACGTAATGGCAGACAGGAACTGCGACGAATTCGTAACGGAGCTCTGTAAATACCACGTGAGCGGTCAGCTGCGGGTGGCGCCGGAGCATGTTTCCGACAATGTGCTGCCTCTGATGGGAAAGCCGGAAAAGAGCGTCTACAAGGCCTTCTGCCGGAAGTTCAAAGAGACCAACCAGCGGTTGGGCTTAAAGCAGTACGTGGTGCCTTACCTGATTTCTTCCCATCCGGGTTCCACCCTAAAGGATGCGGTGGCTCTGGCGGAAAGCGTCCGGGACATGGGATACATGCCGGAGCAGGTGCAGGATTTTTATCCTACGCCCTCTACCATTTCCACCTGCATGTACTACACGGGCGTTGACCCCCGGACCATGGAACCGGTATACATTCCGGACAGTTACCACGAAAAGGCCATGCAGCGGGCACTGATTCAGTACCGCAAGCCGGAAAACTACAAGCTGGTGAAGGAAGCCCTGCTGAAAACCGGCAGAGAGGACCTGATCGGCTATGACAAAAAACACTGCCTGATTCCGCCCCGGCAGGGGGGCTCCCGGCAGAACAAAAAATAAAAGAAGAACGCTCCGCGGGATATTCTGCGGAGCGTTTCTGCATCCAAAAACCGCACGCCCATGGGTGTGCGGTTTCGTTATTTCATGATGTATGTCAGTTTTAGATGGCGGAGCTGGAGCATTTGGTCAGGGTTACTTCGGTAACGCCTTCCAGTCTGGAAATCTCTGCAATTCTGGCATCCATGCCTTTTTCCTCCGGCACTTCGAATACGCATTCGCCGCCGTAGGCGTTGTAGGATTCGGAGCTGACGGAAGCCTTCTTTAAGCTGTGCTTGATGGCCTTTTTAATTTCCAGCATCATTTCTTTGGAAGAGGTGCGCACTACCAGTACGTAGGCCTGGGCGCCTGCATCCGCAAAGCGGCAGAACAGGAAAACCACCAGTCCGATGACCAGGCAGGAGAAGACGCACAGCAGATAGGCCTGGGCGCCTGCGGTAATGCCCGCCGCCACGGACCAGAACATGAACACCGTATCCAGCGGATTTTTAATGGCCGTGCGGAAACGGACGATGGACAGGGCGCCCACCATACCCAGGGACAGGGCCAGGTTGGAGGTGATGGTGGTTACGATCATGGCACTGATCATGGAGGTCATGACGATGGTCAGGAAGAAGCTCTTGTTTGCCACCGGCGATTCGCTGGTGATTTTATAAATCATCAGGATGATCACGGACGCCGCAAAGGATACCAGCAGGGCTAGGAAAATCTGAAGAAAACCCACCGAACCTGCGTG
>JAZUDB010000212.1:0-4236 GCA_045639385.1 Anaerovoracaceae bacterium
AACAGCAGCAGCGGAATGTTCAAAAGCAGATTAAAGTAACCTACCTTAAAATCGCACAGATACTGCACCATGGTGGCAATGCCCGAAACCCCGGAGGGCGCAAAATTATTGGGGTATATAAATATTTCGTTTAAAAAAGCACGGGTGACCGCAAAAAGTGCGATCACCACATAAGCTACCCATGCCTGTTGTTTCAGCTCAGTTTTCTTCATTTGCAGGTACAGTTTCCTCCGCCGCAGCTTCTTCCACAGGTTCCGCGGCCTGCAATGCCAGCATTTCCGCCCAGTACCAGCCCGGAGAAGGAACGGTGGCATCGTCCACATAAACGAAGAACATCCGGTTATTGAACACATCCGTTCTGACATTGCCGTTGGTCAGATAAACGACTTTTTCGAAATAAACGTCCGCAGAGAACAGCTTCTCATTATATTTAATGTAGTTGCCCACGGTTTCGTTTTTCATTTCGATTTTGTTGTGGTCGCTGACAAAGCGGATGTCCTCGGACTTGGCCCAGCGTTCCGCCTTATCGTAGAAATCGGTGCCCGGCATAATCCGGCACTTTTCCAGGACGGTGTACAGACCGTGCCAGTAACCGCCCACGTCATCGGTCATGAACTTGGACCAGGTCCAGCCCATATCCACGATATTGCCCAGGTTTGCGGCAATCGCTTCCGCTTCTTCGCCGCCGGCAAAGGCTGCCTCCGCATAATACACACCGTTTTCCAGGGTAAGCGTCACTTCCTTGCCCTCGTTGTTTTCCACGGTAACGACCGGTTCAAAACAGAGGTCCTTTAAAGTAATCTTCTGACCCTTGGGTACGTCGGGGAAGAAAATCATATTTTCAAACTCCGGCAGAACCGTTTCTTCTGCGTTGGGGAAGCTCTTTACTTCCACGCCGTCCACCTTCAGGACAAAGTCCGCCGGCATGACCAGCGTGTAATCAAACTTGCCGTTTTCGTTGAATTCTACCGAGGAATCTTCCTCTTCCGGATTCTGCAGCACGATGCTGTCGAAGCTCCATTTGGATATATTCAGAATGCCCAGTTTGTTCTTGCTTTCGCCCTTTTTGATCCGGACGCTGGCAAAAGGCTTGCCGTCCACCGTTACGCTGTAGGTGGGCGCTTCCGCATCGTAGTTGCGCAGATCCAGGGTGCTCTCCAGTTCGGAGAAGGCTACCGTGTTGTAGAAATCCGCGGAACGCTTTGCCGGGTCACCGTAAATGGCGTTGTCGCTGTTCTCGCCGAAGCAGTTTTCCTGCAGGTACTGACCCAGCGCCTTATCGCTCTTTCCGGCGTGTTTGAACAGATTCACCACGTAGTTATCCGGCTGACTCTTTTCGTATTCGATCATAACGCCGCGGACGTAAAGAAATACCGCAGCCAGGGCAAATACAATCAGCAGAAGAATAAAGCGGTAAAAACGCCAGAAGGCGCTGCCCTTCTTTTTTGTTTTTTCTCTTGCCATTACTGTCCACCTCCCATTACAACGAAGGATGTGGGAAGTCTCCAGGAGGAGTGCGCATAGTACAGCGTTACGCTGTTGCGCAGCCACTTTCCGTCATAGTACATGCAGGATGAACTTCCGCCGTCCAAGTTAGCGGCATTTACCGCACCGTATTTCAGCATAATGCTGATCAGGTCGGAAGCCGTGGCGCCCAGGTGTCCCGCGGAACCTCTGCCGTCGGTAACCAGCAGCAGAATGGCACCGTCTGCCCTCTGGCCGATGGCGGTTCTGGGGTTGGCGCCGGAGCCCGCGCCGTTCAGCTGACGGGCTTCTTTATTCAGTACAAGAGGTACGAAGTGATTATTGGAATCCTTCTTTTCATCCTGGAACGCAACGGCATCCCGGATGCCCTCATCTTTTACAAACTGTTCGAATTTTGCCTTGCTCCATCCGGAAAGGTTTTCGATACGAAGAATATTGTTGTTGTCCAGACCGATCATATACAGACCGCTCCAGCCGGAGGGGTCGTTGTAAAGAATCTTGCCTTCGGACACGCAGACTCCGTAAGGAGATCCGCCCTTGTTGGCATCCGCCTTATAAAGACCGCCGTTTACACCGGCTACGGCGCCGGCTTTCTTGACCAACTCGTCCAGATTCTTTCCGTAGGTGCCCCAGCCGTTATCGTAGGAAGTGGCCACCTTCACCTTGGAAGGATCTTTAACAATCATCAATGTGGCAGAGTAGCTGCTTCCGTTGATCTTCACCACTTCGATGCCGTTTTTATCGAAGTTTCCTTCCTTCTTCTTGCCCACGTCGATCAGTTCCGGATCCACGTTTTCTTCCATTTCCTTTAAGGAGGTTCTCTCGATGATTTCGCTGATCTCCTCCGGAGAGAGGAACACGGAGGCCAGGAATTTCAGGTTTCCGGATTCCAGAACGGTGGTGACAAAGGTGTCTCTTGCTGCTTCGGAAGGTCCTTTGATAATGGTTGCCAGCGTTACGGTCAAAGCCAGCGCAATACCGAGAACCAGGGTCAGTATCACCAGAAAGAATCTGGCAATTATCATCCCGAAGGTCAGCTTTTTCTTTTTTGCTGTTCTTGTTGCTTCCATAAGCTCTAATCTCAAAAATTCGTAATAAAGAATAATAGAATGGCCCAGGTGAACACGGACAAAAATTTGCCGTTTTCATCCCTGCATTTTTTCACCAGTTCCTTTGCTTCGGACACGGTGTACAGACTGTAGCCGTCGAAGCACTCGGTACTTTCGGCGAAGGCGTCGGTGGCGCAGCTCAGGTCGGGCAGGTCCACCACGGCGCATACGATGCCGTTGCTTTCGTCCGTCATGCCCGGAGAACTGAAGAACAGGTCGCTGACCACATAAACCCTGTCGCTGTCCTTTACTTCAATGCCGGTTTCTTCCCGGATCTCCCGCTTTGCCGCGGCAATCAGGGGGTTTCCGGTTTCCTTGTCCGCCGGATCAATGAGTCCTGCAGGGGGGCTTAAAAGAAATTGCCCCGTAGGGTAGCGGAACTCGTGCTCCATGTAGATGCGCGGCTCTTCCCCCGGGGTCCTGATAACAAGAGCGATGGTCACGGCGTCCGCGACCATGCTCTTATAATCTTCTTCTGTTTTTAAAACCGTAAGGTCTTCCTTTTCCCGGCGGCTAGCCTCCAGATAGAAGGTGCCGTTGTCCCAGTGCATGCCGTACAGTTTTAAATATTTGTTGTGATATAAGGTTTCGATTTTATCTTCCGAAATCTCCGGATTTTTCATGTAAAATCAGCTCTTTTCCTTAATTTTTACTCACCCTGCGGTACGCAGAAGTCGCAGGGGTCGTTGCGGTTCGCCTGGAAGGCGGCATCGATGGATCCCGCAAAGAGTTCGTTGGATCTGGCCAGTGCCTGGCAGTCCGGATCCAGATGATAGGACTTGCCGTAGCGGGTCCAGTAAACGTCTTCTGCACCGATGGCCTGCTCTGCTCTCAGCAGATCTTCTTCGGATGCCGGGTTGAAGTCGATGGAGAATACGCTGCACAGAATCAGAGCAGCGGCAGCAACGACGGTGAGAATCTTCTTGGTCTTGGGATCCAGGTCCTTGTCCCGGAGAAGAATCAGTACCAGGGGGAAGAATGCCAGAATGCTGACAATCAGACCCATCTGGTTCTGCAGGAAGAACTTTACCTTGTCGGCCTTCTTTGCCGGGTCGATATCATTGCCCTTCTTCCAGAACTGGGAACCGATAATGACCATAATCAGGTCGGCAACAATCAGTCCGATGAGCCAGAAGAGCTGGTTTTCCGGTTTTACGTACATATAGCCCTTCAGAACCATGATGGCAAATACTTCTGCCGTAATTCCGAGAAGCCAGAAAATAATGGCGGCAATTCTCTTGCCTGCTGCGCCCTTTTTGCGCTCTTCCTTGGTGGAAGCTTTTACTTCGCTGTCAACCTTGGTGATTTTCTTGGTGGTTGTTTTCTTTTCTTCAGCCATTGTTTTTCTCCTTATAATTTAGTCGACCTTTGTGATCTTCTTGTTGGTGGTCTTCTTTCCGGTGCTTGTGGTTGCCGGTTTGCTTGTTGTGGCGGGCTTCTTTGCGGTGGAAGTGGTGGGCTTCTTGGCTGCGGTGCTGCCGGCCTTCTTCTTTGCTGCCGCACTGGTTGCTGCGGAGGTTACCAGACCGGTTACCAGAGCTGCCATGGCGTCGCTGTTGTCATTCTTCTTGCTGCTTCCGCCGCCAAGCAGTGCACCCAGAAGATCTCCGGTAAGGTCCTGCTCTTCTTCCTGCTTCTTCTT
>JAZUDB010000213.1:0-2149 GCA_045639385.1 Anaerovoracaceae bacterium
CAGGAAAGGCTGCCGTCTGCACCCGGGCGCATTCTGTCATAGGGAATCGTGGGGGCAAGAACTTCTTCCAACTGCTCCGTGACTGCCGTTTCCTCCCGCTGCACTTCGCCAATCAGCGCAGCATGATCTACGTGGGCAACCTCTGCGAGTTCATCTGCAGGCTTCTTTTAAGCGGCCGGGAAGGCGTGTTCTTCCCTCAGAACGCAGAGTATGTGTGCACCGCAGATATGGTGCGGCGCATTGCGGCGGCCCACGGCAAAACCATCAAACTTGTAAAGATATTCAATCCTTTCATCCGGATATTTCAACTTCCGGTGATAAAAAAAGTATTCGGCAGTCTGACTTACGAAAAAACGCAGTGTGTAGACAAATTCAGCTTTGCAGAAAGCATAGAATTCAGCGAAAGGCAAGCATAGTTGAAGACGATCGCGCTTCTTTCAAACGAACATAACTGGACCTACAATTTGCGCAGAGAACTGGTGCAGGGCCTGCTGACCGCCGGTTACCGGGTGGTTCTGATTCTGCCCTACGGCGAGAAGGTGGAATTGTTTAAGCAGATGGGCTGTGAGATCGTGAACGTGGAAAATTTCGAGCGCCGGGGCAAGAATCCCTTTAAGGAAACCGCATTGATTTCGGAGTACAAACGCATTCTGAAAAGCGTAAAACCGGACCTGATTCTGACCTTTACCATCAAGCCGAATCTCTACGGCGGTATGGCGGCGGCAAAGCTGGGAATTCCCCAGATTGCCAACGTAACAGGCTTTGGAAGCGCTATGCAGAAAGGTCTGCTTCGGTGGATTACCTTAACGCTCTATCGCATCGGTCTTCGCAAAACAAGCCTGGTTTTCTTCCAAAATGAACAGAACCGGAAGGAAATGCAGAGTAAAAACATCATCCGCGGCAAAACGGACCTGCTGCCCGGTTCCGGTGTAAACACGGAGCATCACCGCTTCGAAGCTTATCCGCCGGAGAGACCGGAAACCATCTTCGTGACGGTGGGCCGGGTCATGAAAGAGAAGGGCATTTTCGAACTGCTGACCGCAGCGGAAAAAATCAAAAGCAAGTATCCGGATACGGTATTCCGCTTAATCGGTTTCTACGACGATGACTGCAAAGAGGCGGTAGACGCCGCGGTCCGGAAAGGCACCGTGCAGTTTCTGGGCTTTCAGGACGACGTGCGGCCCTTTGTCTGGGACTGCAACGCTCTGATTCATCCTTCCTACCACGAGGGCCTGTCCAACGTGCTGCTGGAGGCTGCTTCTGCAGGAAGACCGGTCATTGCTTCGGACATTCCCGGCTGCCGGGAAACCTTCGAGCCCGGCATATCGGGCATTCCCTGCAAGGTACAGAATGCAGACAGTCTGACAGATGCTATTGAAAGCTTTCTGCAGCTGCCGTACGAAGAAAAAAAGAACATGGGTAAAAACGGACGTTTGCTGGTGGAACAGAAGTTCAGCCGGGAAATCGTCGTGAAAAAATATTTAGACGCCATAGAGCGCCTCCTGGAGGAAAAATAGCAAATGTACAGCGACTTATACGAAAAACTTGTTGCAAAAGAAGAAAAACTTTCCCTTGTGGGTCTCGGCTACGTGGGCATGCCCATTGCCGTGGCATTCGCAAAGAAAATAAACGTGGTGGGCTTCGATCTGAACGCAGCCAAAATCGAACTCTACAAGAACGGCGTAGACCCCACCAGAGAAGTGGGCGACGAAGCCATTAAAGCAACCACCGTGGACTTTACCGCAGACGAAACCAAGCTCCGCGAAGCAAAGTTCCACATCGTGGCAGTTCCCACACCGGTCAACGAAGACCACACGCCGGACCTTTCTCCGGTGGAAAGCGCCAGCCAAATCCTGGGCAGAAATCTGACCAAAGGCTCCGTAGTCGTTTTCGAATCCACCGTATATCCGGGCGTTACCGAAGACGTATGCGTACCCATTCTGGAAAAAGAATCCGGCCTCAAGTGCGGCGTAGTTTTTAAAATCGGTTACTCTCCGGAAAGAATCAACCCGGGCGATAAGGTTCACCGTCTGGAAACCATTAAGAAAATCGTTTCCGGTATGGACGAAGAAACCCTGGACGTGGTAGCCAAGGTCTACGAACTGGTGGTAGAAGCCGGTGTTCACAGAGCAGAAAGCATTAAGGTTGC
>JAZUDB010000214.1:0-1628 GCA_045639385.1 Anaerovoracaceae bacterium
CTGCAGCAGCTTCCGGAGGTGACGGATTTTGTTTCCGGCGTAGGCTCCGGCGGAACCATTATGGGTACCGGCCGGCGTCTCAAGGAAGCCCGGAATGCCTATATTACCGCGGTGGAACCGGATGCGGTGCCGCTGCTGTCCGGGGGCAGCGTGAAAGGCTCCCACAAGATCGAGGGCATTGGCGACGACTTTATTCCGGCCCTGGTAGACCGGAAGATGATCGATCAGGTCTTCGATATCCGGGACACGGACGCGGTGTGCATGGCGGCAAAGCTGGCAAAGGAGCTGGGACTGGGGGTGGGAATTTCCTCCGGCGCCAACCTGATCGGTGCGGTGCTGCGCAATGCCCAGGCCCCGGACCGGGTGATTGCCACCGTGTTTTCCGACGACAGCAAGAAGTATCTTTCCACCAGCCTTGCGGACAATCCGCAGCCGGAGGCGGACATGGTCTCCGCCCAGGTGGAGCTGCTGGATTATGCGCTGGTTTAGTGCTTGACAAGACGCTTTCTTGTGATATACTTTCTCTGCTAAATTGAATAGGCTCATCAAGAGTGACGGAGGGAATAGGCCCGATGAAGTCCGGCAACCTGGCAAAGCCAAGGTGCCAAATCCTACAGAGCAATCTGGAAGATGAGGAAGAAAACTTGAACCTCGTCTTTGCGGCGAGGTTTTTTGATACTCCCGCAGAAAGGACAAAATGAAAAAATACTTTACATCTGAATCCGTAACCGAAGGTCATCCGGATAAAATCTGCGATCAGATTTCCGATGCCATTTTAGACGAAGCCCTGCGCCAGGACCCCCGCAGCAGAGTTGCGGCGGAAACTTTCGTAACCACCGGCCAGTGCTTTGTCATGGGCGAAATTACCACCGCCGGCAGCCTGGACTACGAGGCCATTGCCCGGAAGGTGATCGCAGACATCGGCTATACCAGGCCGGAGTACGGTTTTGATACCAACTGCAGATTCGTTTCTTCCATCGACGCCCAGTCCGCAGACATTGCCATGGGGGTGGACGTGGACGGTGCCGGCGACCAGGGCATTATGTTCGGTTACGCCTGCAAAGAGACTCCGGAACTGATGCCTCTGGCCATTTCCGCGGCCCACAAACTGGCTTACCGGCTGACGGAGGTGCGCAAGAGCGGCCTGATTTCTTACTTAAGACCGGACGGAAAGACCCAGGTAACTGTGGAATGCGATGAAGCGGGCAATCACTTCCGCATCGATACGGTTCTGATTTCCGCCCAGCACGACGAAGACGCTTCTCAGGAGCAGATCCGGGAAGACCTGATCAAGCACGTGATTACGCCGGTGATTCCGGAAAATCTGCTGGATGAAAATACCAAGTTCCTGGTAAATCCCACCGGCCGTTTCGTCATCGGCGGACCCATGGGCGATACCGGACTTACGGGCAGAAAGATTATCGTAGACACCTACGGCGGATATGCCCGTCACGGCGGCGGGGCTTTTTCCGGTAAGGACCCCACGAAGGTGGACCGTTCCGCGGCTTATGCGGCAAGATATGCGGCCAAGAACGTGGTGGCGGCGGGTCTGGCAGACAAGTGCGAAATCCAGCTGGCCTATGCCATCGGCGTGGCGGAGCCGGTCTCCATCATGGTAGACACCAAGG
>JAZUDB010000215.1:0-3429 GCA_045639385.1 Anaerovoracaceae bacterium
TCCCCTGAAAGAAGACTTTACTCTGGACGTAAACGACTATCTGGGCGTGGGCAAAACCATCTTTCTGGCCAATCCCAACGCGCCCACGGGCATTGCTCTGACCCGGGCGGAGATCGAAAAAATTCTGGCTTCCAACCCGGACAACGTGGTGGTTGTGGACGAAGCCTACGTGGATTTCGGGGCGGAAAGCTGCCTGAACCTGATCGATCAATACGACAACCTGCTGGTCTGCCAGACCTTCTCCAAGTCCCGTTCTCTGGCCGGGGGACGGCTGGGCTTCTGCGCGGGCAGCCCGGCGCTGATTGCGGACCTGAACACTCTGCGCAATTCCTGCAACCCCTATAATATCAACAAAATGACCGAGGCCGCGGGTATCGGCGCCCTGCTGGACGACCGGTATTTCCGGCAGAACTGCGCCAAAATCATCCGCATTCGGGAGAAGCTTACCGCGGACCTGCGGGAATTGGGCTTTACGGTGCTGGATTCCTCTGCCAATTTCGTGTTTGCAAAGCATCCGGGCATCGGCGGCCTGGCGCTTTATCAGAATTTAAAGGAGCGGGGCATCCTGATCCGCCACTTCGAAACCGGCCGGCTGAAGGACTATAACCGGATCTCGGTGGGCAGCGAAGAGCAGATGGCGGACTTTCTGGCTGCCGTCAAGGAGATTCTGGAGGAACAGCCATGAGAAACGCTTCCATTGAACGCAAAACGGCGGAGACCGACATTAAACTGTACCTGGAGCTGGATGGCAGCGGACGCAGCAATATCGATACCGGCTGCGGTTTTCTGGACCACATGCTGACCCTTTTTGCCTCCCACGGCCGCTTCGACCTGGGGGTCAGCTGCAAGGGGGACACCTACGTGGATGATCATCATTCCGTGGAGGACATCGGCATTGCCCTGGGCAAGGCGTTCAAGGATGCTCTGGGCGACAAGCGGGGCATTCACCGCTACGGCGACACGGTGCTTCCCATGGACGAAGCCCTGATCCTGTCCGCCGTGGACTTTTCCGGCCGGTCCTATCTGGGCTACGATCTGGACATTCCTACGGAAAAGGTGGGCACCTTCGACACCGAGCTGGTGGAGGAGTTCTGGATGGCCTTTGTGCGGCAGGCGGAATGCGCCCTGCACCTGCGCATGCTGGCGGGAAAAAATTCTCATCACATTATTGAGGGCGCGTTTAAATCCGCAGCCCGGAGCCTTCGCAGGGCGGTGGCCATCGACCGGGAATTCGCGGACGAAATTCCTTCCACCAAAGGAGTGCTGTAATGACGGTAATTGTGGACTACGGCGTGGGAAATCTCTTTTCCCTGCAGTGTTCGTTTCGAAAAATCGGGGAAGAGGTGACCATCTCTTCCCATGGGGCGGACCTGGTCCGGGCGGACCGGATCCTGCTGCCGGGGGTGGGTGCCTTCGGTGACGCGGCGGAAAAACTGCAGGCTTCCGGTCTGGTGCCGGAGCTGAAAAAGCAGGCTGCGGCCGGTAAACCCATTCTGGGCATCTGCCTGGGCATGCAGCTGCTGTTTGACCGCAGCTTTGAATTCGGCTGTCATGAGGGCCTGGGCCTGATTCCGGGGCAGGTGGTTCCTATTCCGGCTGAGGGACTGAAGATTCCTCACATGGGCTGGAACGTATTGAAATTTCAAGGAGAAAAACATCCCCTGTTCAAATATCTTCAGGACGGGGAATACGTATATTTCGTGCATTCTTTCTGCGCACAGGACTGCGGAAAGCATGTGATCGGGTTCACCGACTACGGCGGAGAAATCGTGGCCGCGGCGGCGGACAAAAACGTGATGGGCTGCCAGTTTCACCCGGAAAAAAGCGGCGAGACGGGCCTGAATATTTTACGGGCTTTCTGCGAAATGCAGGGAGGTGGATTATGTTAATTTATCCGGCCATCGACTTGATCGGCGGGCAGGCGGTGCGCCTGCTTCGGGGCGACTATGCAAAGAAGACCGTGGTCAACGCGGATCCTCTGGCGGCGGCGCTGGATTTTAAGGCAAAAGGTGCGGCGCAGATGCATCTGGTGGACCTGGACGGAGCGAAAAGCGGCAGCACGGAGAACCTCGAAGTTATCTGCCGGCTGAAGGCGGAGACCGGTCTGTTCTGCGAGGTAGGCGGCGGCATCCGCAGCCTGGGAACCGTGGAAAAATATCTGGCGGCGGGCATCGACCGGGTCATTCTGGGTACCGGGGCGGTAAAAGACCCGGCGTTTTTGAAGCAGGCGGCAGAATGCTTCGGCAGCCGCATTGCGGTGGGCATCGACAGCCGGGACGGCTTTGTGGCGGTCAGCGGCTGGACGGAGGATTCGGGCCTTCGCACCATGGATTTCTGCCAAAGGGTGCAGGACCTGGGCATTCAGACCGTGATCTGCACGGATATTTCCAAAGACGGCGCTATGGAAGGCACCAACCTGCAGCTGTACCGGGAGCTTTCTTCCCGCTTTTCTCTGAACCTGATTGCTTCCGGCGGAGTATCCTCGCTGGAAGACGTAAAGGCGCTGCGGGAGATGCATCTCTACGGTGCCATCATCGGCAAGGCGTATTACACCGGCGCCATAGATCTGGCGGAAGCCATTGAGGCGGCAAAATGATTACAAAACGGATAATTCCCTGCCTGGACGTTAAGGACGGCAGGGTGGTAAAAGGGATAAATTTCAGTGGTCTGCGGGACGTTTCCTCTCCCGTGGCCCTGGCGGAATACTACAGCCGCTGCGGGGCTGACGAGCTGGTTTTTTACGATATTACGGCCTCTGCGGAGGGGCGCCGGCTCTTTACGGACATCCTGCGGGAGACGGCCCGGAACGTGTTTATTCCCCTGACGGTGGGGGGCGGCATCAACACTGCGGCGGATTTTGACCGGGTGCTGAAATGCGGTGCCGACAAGGTAAGCGCCAATTCCGGCGCCATCAAAAATCCCGGGCTGATCGCGGAAGCCGCAAAGCTCTACGGCAGCCAGTGCGTGGTGCTTTCCGCGGACATCAAGCGGGTGGACGGGGTCTTCCGGGTCTTTTCCAAAGGCGGCAGGGAAAACACCGGCATGGAAGCCATCGAATGGATCCGCCGCTGCGTGGAAAACGGCGCGGGGGAGGTGGTGGTCAACTCCATCGATACCGACGGGGTAAAAGGCGGCTTTGACCTGGAGCTGCTTGGTGCGGTCTGCCATGCGGTGCAGGTGCCGGTAATCGCTTCCGGCGGCGCAGGCAAAATGCAGGACTTTATCGATTTGTTCCGGACGGTTCCCGGGGTGGACGCGGGGCTGGCGGCTTCGGTGTTTCACTTCGGAGAAGTGCAGATCCCGGACCTGAAAGAAGAAATGAAAAAGAACGGGATTCCCGTAAGAATATGAGGTGAAAAAATGGTAAATCCGGACGAATTGAAATTTGACGAAAAGGGGCTGATTCCCGCCATCGTGGTGGATTCTTCC
>JAZUDB010000216.1:0-1844 GCA_045639385.1 Anaerovoracaceae bacterium
CGTCGCAGTCAATCACCCGGATGCAGCCGATGCCCAGGCGGGCCAGACTCTCGATCAGATTGCCTCCCAGGCCGCCGCAGCCGATGACGCTGACGGTTTTTGTCTTTAAGATTTCCTGTTCTTCCTCGCTGATGGCGGGGATATTTCTTTTGTATCGTTCCTGCATTGCAATGTACCTCGTTCTGTATTTAATTATAGCAGAATGCTTTCTTTCCGGGAAAGGCTTTTGCAGAGGCGCGATTGAAAGAATTTAAGAAAGGATGATATAATTACTGCGAAAGGAGCAGCTTATGTCAGATTCGGAATACAAAACTTATGATGCCGATGCGTTTTTCGGAGAGGTGGTTACCGCGGAAAACTACGAAGAAAAAAGAAAACTCCTGGTCGAGGCTAATTCCAATCTCCGGGGCGTTGTGCTCCGGGCGGACGAAATGCGTTTGGACGCGCTGTTTGCGCAGCTGAAGACAGAATATGTGCAGTCTCTGGCAGGCGCGGATCTGACCCATGCCTCTGCGCTTTCCGATTCCCGGATCCGTCAGAGCCGTGTGTACCGTTTCTGCAGGGAAATGCCTAAGGGGGCGGACCTGCACGTTCACGATATGACCCTGCTTCCGGTGCGGGAATTGGCTGCGCTGCTGGAGGAATGCCCCTGTTTTTATATAAATCCCGCGGAAGACGCCTTTGACTTGCTGTGGGTAGAAAACGGCGAACCGGTGCCGGCCGGGTATCGTTCCTTTGGGTCGCTGATGGATGCGGGCGAATTGGATGCCGACCGGCTGCTCCGGAACTGGACGGTTCTTGGCGCCGAAGCCTCCGGAATAGGTATCTGGGAATACTTTGAAGAGCTTTTTGAAAAGCACGGGGCGCTTTCCGACAGCTGCGCTTTCGTGGAGCAATATTATCTGCGGGCCTTCCGCTACTACTGCGGCAGCAATATCCAGCATGTGGAAATTCACCTGATGATGACGGGGGGACTGTCTTGGAAATGCGGATTATGTTCGTGCGATCCGGAGTGCCTATTATACGGTAAAAAAAGAGTATCCCGCTCTTACCGTGCGCGTCATCGGCGCCGGCGTCAAGGCTGACAACGAAAATCTGGAACTTTCCCGCAGCTGTTTCCGGAATATGATTTACGCCCGGGAACATATAAAGGATGAATTTGATCCGGAGCATCCGGAAAATTTTGTAATCGGCTTCGATCTGGTTAACGAAGAGGACCGTGCGTTTCCGCTGAAAAGCTTCGTCCCCATGCTTCTTTCCGCCAAGGAAAAATATCCGGACGTTCGCTTCTTCCTTCACGGGGGTGAAAGTCTGGATTCCGGAAATGAAAACCTGATAGATGCTTATCTTCTCGGTGCGGCACGGGTGGGTCACGGACTGAATCTGTACCGCTATCCGGATTTGCTTCGCCGCTATGCGGAAGCGGAGATCTGTCTGGAAGTATGCCCGGTAAGCAATCAGTCGCTGAAATATACCGAAGATGTGCGCAGTCACCCGGTGGTGCAGTATCTGAAATGCGGGGTGGTGCTGGCGCTTTGTTCCGACGACCCGGTGTACATGGAAAACGAGACTCTGACCGACGATTTCTTTGCGGCAGCCGCTGCCTGGGACCTGGACCTGGCGGATATGAAAACACTGTGCGTGAACTCGCTGATGTACAGCGGCCTGGAAGGAGAAAGCCGCAGGATCGCACTGAAAAACTTCGGACTGCAGTGGGACGATTTCGTAAAAAAGTGGACGGAGAACCGGGAATAAAGCTTTTCGCGGTGAAGGCGAAAAAAAACACATTTTTTATGAAAAAAAGTGAAAAAATCGTTTGACTTGCCCCACGTTTGGCATTACAC
>JAZUDB010000217.1:0-1586 GCA_045639385.1 Anaerovoracaceae bacterium
GACAGGCGGAATTTTATTTAAAAGAGTACGAAGCTGAAGTAGCTCGTGCCCAGGGAGCTTCCAACCAGACTTTCCGCAACAAGGAAGACGCCCTGGGAAGAATCAAGGCGCTGGTGGAATTTGCACCGGATGACCCTCGGGTTCAGGACCTTTTTGCCAGAGCCAAAGCCTGTGTAAAAGGCGGCGCAGGCGCCGTCAGCAGCGTGGATCCTTCCATGACGCAGTATCTGGTCAACGAAGAAAATATGCGCAGGCATTTTGCCGAAGTCAGCGAAACTGCCTGGAACGCTCTGCTGGCTGAAAACGCAGACAAAAAGCTGGAAAGAATGTTTCCCACACCGGACATTCGGCAGTTCACCATTGACGAGCTGCAGGACAAGATTGTGGTGCTGGACAGCGTCCGCTATCCGGACAACCAGTTCCGGGGCTCCGCCGGAGAATACGTCTGGAACGGCAGCCGTTCCGACGGCATCTATTTTATCCGCATTGACAGCCGCAGCTGGCTGGGACCCTACGAAGCGGTGAAAAGATACCGCCGCCAGGTAGACACCACCATGATGGACGTAAAGGAATGGTCGCTGATCGGAAAGATTACAGCCCTTACTTACGAAAGTCCGGACGCGGGAGAGACCAAGCTTTCGCCGCCGGTCATGGGCTGGGAGGTGGAACCCATCGCCCTGTATGTTCCCGGTCATGTGATGGCTGTTTACGATGCAGAAGGCGAGCACACGGGCCGCTTTATCGACGAAGAAAAGGTTGCCGAAATGAAGGAAGCCTGGTACACCGTCAAAGAGGTTCCTGCAGACGTTACGCCGGAACGGCTGGTGGAAATTTTCATGACCGCCATCAAAGAGAAAAACTTCGACCTTTATCTGGACTGCATCGACCCTGCAAGAAGAGAGACGCCGGTTCAGAAAGATTTGGTCAATTACTACTGGGATCTGCATCAGGAACGTTTCCACAACGAATACATCCATGCCAAGATCAATGCAGACCAGACCAAAATCCGTACCGTCAAAGGATTTGACGACAACAGCATCGATAATTTCTTCCTGGACGATGCCGATAAGGCAGAGCTGGAAGCTGCCGCCGGAGACAAAGAGGAAGAAGCCATCGTTCAGACCGCCGGAATCGACAAAAACGGCAAGCAGCTGGGCACCCCCGCAAACCACACCCTGAAGCGGGTCAACGGCGGAAGATGGTATATAGTTACTTACGAAATCAGATTCTAACAGGAGGAGACAGATGGGCGACGTATTACACATTAATCTGGACGATGACGAAGAAAAGACTTCCAAACCAAAGAAAAAGAAGGATTCACAGCCGGAACAGGAACCCAAGGAAGTCGGTGTCATTAAGACGATGGATGACCTGGACAGTCTTGTTTCCGATTTTGAAAAAGCATGTAAGGATACTGCCAGATACATCGATATTGCAGCACGCGGAACAGGCCTCGGTACAGCCCAGGATGCAGTTGGCCGGCTTGCCGAAAGAATGAGCTACGACGACACCATGAGCTTTTATTCCAAATACATCTTCCTGAGCGACCCCAAGAAAAGAGAGCAGTTCTTAAATGCCGGAGACTC